>DAISKX010000375.1:0-4555 GCA_036820725.1 Nitrospiraceae bacterium | reverse complement strand
ATCAGGTCGGGACGGCCGGATGGGAATCCGCCGCCCCGGCACTGCTGACCCTCCTCGCGTCTCTGCAGGGAAAAAGCTCCATCGAGGTTCATGATCACATCATTACCCTTCAAGGAGTAGTGGCCTCAGCGGACCACAAAGCTAAAGTGATTCGTGAACTTACTGCGATCGCCGGACCGGCGGTCCGTCTCGATGAGCATCTCTCTGTTCTTCCCGTCACACCCCCATCGGCATCCGCCAGTGCAGCCGCGATGCAGTCACGCGCCGCGATTCAGTCTGCACTGGACGATGTGCTCCGGCGCGAATCGGTCGCGTTTGAAAGCAACAGCGCCACGATCACCCCACGCGGCCGATCCGTGCTGGACAAGTTGGTGGCGATTGTGCGCCGCGCACCCGAACTGTCCTTTGAAATCGGCGGGCACACGGATCCCTTCGGAGATCCTCAGTACAATTTGCAATTAAGCCACAAACGGGCCGAAGCGGTACGGCAGTATTTCGTCAACCGTGACCTGCAGAATCGGTTCTCAGCCGTCGGATACGGGGCAGCCCGTCCTCTCTCGGCTGATCGAACGCGCGCAAGCTTGCAACGGAATCGGCGGATTGAACTCCGTGTCAAGGAGGAGCGCTGAACCATGACCTTGATAGGACAAATTTTCGGATGTTTGATCGTCGCGGCCATCATCGGGTTGGCCATGGGCTGGTTACTCAGGAGCTTCGCCACCTCCGAAAAACGCCAACAGCTCTCGGAAATTGCCACCCGCCTCCGCGGCCGCGAGCATGAGATGGATTCGCTGCATCACGAACTGAAAGTCCGAACCTCAGCCGTGCAGATACTGGAAGGGAAGATGGTGACATCCGAGGCGGCCCTCAAGGACCTCCAAGCCGATCTGAAAGGTAAGACCGAACATATCGCCTCGCTCCAAACCGAGCTCACCGACAAAGCGAACTATGCCAATGCCCTGGCGCGGGAAACCGAGACCTTGCGGCAGGCATTGAGCCGTACGGAATCGACCCTCGAGCAACGGGCGGCGACGTATGCCGACATGCAGGCAGAATTGGAGCAGGCGCAGGATCTCATGGTGAGCCGCGACCAGGAAATCGCGACCCTGAAAACATGGGTGGATCAGCTTGAGATCAAAGATGCGGAGATTGCCAAACTTCGCACCCGGATCAGTGACCTTGAGCCGTCACGAGATCGTCTGTTCGCCACCGAAACCCGCCTTGCGGACGAACAGCAACGCTTCCGGAAGACGTTGGAGGAAAAAGATGCGCAGCTCGTTCGTCTGCAGTCGGCATGCGACGACACGCGAGCGGAACAATTGCATAGGGAAGAACGCTTCCGCACGGAGGAAGCCCACCACCAGGCGACCGTGCAGCAGCAAGAAGAACAGTTGCAGAAGCTCCGGGTAGAGCTGGTTGAAGTAGAATCCCTCCGGCGGGAAATAGGGATGAAACAAACTGCGCTGGAACAGGCCGAGGAACGACGCGTGATGGATGTGACCGAGCGGAAGGAAGAAATTGGCGCGCTGCGCAGACGCCTCGTCGAGTATCGCGTCGCCCAACGTGGCCTCGGGAACAAGCCGGCCGACCGGACGCAGGAATCACCCACGCGAGAGAAGGCCCTCGCTAAATCAATTCATACGGCAGAGCATTCCAAGGACGATCTCAAGAAAATTCATGGTATCGGCCCGGTGATCGAGCGAGTGCTGAATCGCATGGGGTTGTCCACCTTCCGACAGATCGCGGGGTGGGACCACACGGACATCGAGCGGATGGCCAATAAGCTTAATACCTTCCCCGATCGTATTGTGCGCGACAATTGGGTCGAGGGCGCCAAGAAACAACACTTCTTAAAATACGGCGAGGAGCTGTGAGCCGCGCGGAAAACAATTCCTGCCTTTGTTGGTCGACCGGAACATGCACGATCGGGCTGCCATTTACCTGACTGCAGGCGAGAGCTTTCTTTCCATTTCCGTTGATGGCGCTGGTACTGCGGCTCCCTTCATCGCTTGACTGTCCGAGGGAGGTGGGCCTGGAATGATGTAGGTCGCCTGGCCCTTCGCAGTGACATCGGCAGTAATGGTATCTCCCTCTTTCAGTTTTGTCCCATCCATCATCATCGTGCTGCTGTCAACGCGGAGTTTGACCTCCCTGCCAGAACGATCTTTCACGACGTACGTCTCACCGTCCACCTTCATAATTTGCCCGCGTACCGTTTCCGAGGGGGATGAGGAGATGACCTCTCCCACACTTTCGGAATTGAAGGCTACGGTACCTGCCAGGATCAATGTCAGTGAAAGCATCATTCGGTGTCTCATACCCGCCCTCCTTTGAAAGAGAGATCACAGCGATCGACCTCATGGGAAAAATGCAAACTATGGGCCATGAGGGTTATCATGAGGGTTATTTAGGAGCGCAGGTAAACACATTGAAAGTGCAACCTACGGACCGTCACCTTCCAGAAGAACAATGGTAATTCAAGCCCCTGTTTTTTCAACTTAATATCAGGCGCGGTGATGAGTAACGTCCAGGCCCGTGCAGAAGATTGAATATGGCATTTTGTCTTCTGGGGCCATTTTGTCCCCAGCCTCCCACCTGAGCTCGAGATACCTGGAGAAAATGTGCGGGCCGGTATCGGAGGGCGGGCATGAATCAAATGGAAACACATGCGGGCAACATCGACCTGCGTCGCCACCGAGAGTGCCCTGATTCTCAATCCATCCTCAACGGACCACTCTGCAATATACTTAGCTGAATGACAGCCGACGGAGCATGGGCCAATCAGGTACAATCTCTTCATGTTGCCATTGGACATAAGAACCCATGAACGCCGTTGGTAAATACGTTGTGTCTGGTATCCCAGCAATCGGTCTGGTGACTGCCCTCGCAGTGGGAACCTCGCCGGCCCAACATGAGACCTTCAATCAACTTGACATCCGGGTGTTCAAGGCAGCGGCTTGCACAAAAGACCACAGCCCCATCGAAGCGCTGTACTATATCGCGGCCAGCCGGTCCGACATGGCGAAGGGAAAGACACCTCCATCATCGAAGCTGATGAAAGAAGAAGTTGATAACAACTGGCTGCAAATAGCTTCCCGGTTGACCAGGGAACAGGTGATGGATGAACGCTTCGCCGATACCTATCACTCGGTCTTAAGCGAAACGATCCCTCTTTTGCAGCAAGCGGTGGAGAAGAACAGCGGCGTGTCTATCTCTGTCGCTGAGGTTAACAGCAGACCCATGGACCCGGCAAAGGACAAGGACGTTCCGGCTTGCGGTCCGAAGTAAGGTCTTTCATTTCAGCTCTCTTCGTTGAATCGGGTACAGGAAAATATGAGCTTTGGTTGCCCGCCGTTAATCCACCAATCTTTATACGACAATTCTCCTGCCAGCCAGCTACACAGCTTCTCTTCTGCTCCTTCCAAGCTTGCTGACTCCCCGGCTCTCGTTTAACAACCGTGACTTCATACGAGACGCGCCCATGTCGGTCTCATTGCGGCCGTCGAGCGAGCACAGCATCACTAAAGTTCCCTTCCGAGCTTGCTGCCTCTTCACATTCAGGGGGATGGAGGGGGCATCCAAGTTGATCCAGCTGATCCCGTTGTCGATTCATTGAATGGTACCCATGCTTCGCACATGGAAGGAAACCACCCCTAATTATCCTTTCGAGCTTGCTAGTCCGAATAGGGATGGCAGCCGTGTTGGTCGAACTGCGGCCGTCGAGCGGGCACATTCTGATTGTGCGGTCTCTGCGAGGTGCGCGATGCGAGGACTAACGAGCATCATGTTTGCGCACGCCGGCGAGACGGTGAGCCGGCGGTGTCCTGTGAGCGATCAGCCTGAACTTTGGTCGTTTGACTTCCCCCTTCTACCCTTCTAGAATCCGCCCAAGAATTTCTCTCATGCCATCGCAATTCGTCCATCTCCATCTCCATACCCAATACAGTCTTCTCGACGGCGCGAATCAGATCGATCCGCTCGTTCAGCAAATCAAATCGTTCGGGCAGCCGGCCGTGGCCATGACCGATCATGGCAACATGTTCGGCGCGATCGAGTTCTACCGAAAGGCCAAGGACGCGGGCGTCAAGCCGATCATCGGATGCGAAGCCTACATGGCTCCGGGAAGCCGCCATACGAAGGACAGCGGACTCGCCAACAACGATTACTATCACCTGATCTTGTTGGCCTCGAACCAGATCGGCTACCACAATCTGATCAAACTCGTCAGTAAAGCATATCTTGAAGGATTTTATTATAAACCTCGGATGGATCGAGAGTTATTACAGCAGCACCATGAAGGAATCATCGCCCTGTCAGGATGCTTGAGCGGTGAGGTCTCCTATCTGATCGGGCAGGGAGACCTGGCGGGAGCCACGCAGGCGGCAGGTGAACATCGGGAAATCTTTGGCAAAGAGAACTACTATCTGGAACTGCAGGCCAATGGCCTAGAGCATCAGCGCGTTGCGAATAAGGGACTGCTGGAAATTCACAAGAAACTGGATATTCCGCTGTCGGCACCAACGACTGTCACTACCTTAAGAAAGAAGATTCGCAT
>DAISKX010000374.1:0-4556 GCA_036820725.1 Nitrospiraceae bacterium | reverse complement strand
CTTCCTCCGCCACGCTTCGGCCGGCTGAGGTGCGAGGTTCACGGAGTTGTTTGTTGCAACTTGGAAGGTGGTTTGTGCTTCCGCTTTTGGCTGTCCTGCCGCGTGGTCTGGTCGTCGAGTTGTTTTCGGATGGATTGCAGTTCCTTCCTGATGGTTTCCAATTCCAAATCCTTCTTGATGACCAGGTCTTTGAGCTGGTGAATCTCGTCATCCCGCTGCTCCAGGGTTCGCTGGACGTTTAATGGGCTTTTGGAAGGCGGAGGAACCGGGACATCCTGTCGAGGCGGCTCAGTCGTTCGTTCCGGCCGAGGCGTAGCCTGCTCAGGCGCTGCCGTTGATGGCCCCACCCGCTGAAGAAGCTGATAATCGATGGCAAGAAACTTGTCGGTAGAAGTCCCCGCTGCCGGTCGATGAAAGTTATCGGATCGTTGAGCGACACTCGGAGTGAAAAGAAGTGCACGGTCGGACAGACCTGAAGAATCGGGCAGGCGTCGGTGAGCGATATTATCCGTCGTGGTCCTGGCCGGCGCGTATCGATACTGAGAGAGCGAAAAGTATAGCGATAGGCCATAGGCATAGAGGGAACCGGCTGTGGTCTCGGTAGTTGAGTATTCCAACAGTGAGTCGCCAGGGCGCGGACTCGTGACCAGAAATCCAATTGTCTGATCTATCGCAGCGGTTGTCAGGGCATTTGCAAGCAGTGGAGCCAGGAACTGGATCTCTTCCGCTGAAAAGACAGGAATGGTGGAAGACGGTCCTGCCAGAACTGCTTGAAGGGCCCGCTGGTGTTCCTGGACCTGGATGCCACTCAATACGCGGGCGATGAGGGCTGGCTCCAGGTTGATCGGGTGACTGGCCTGGAAGGACCGATCGGAGATTTGCTGAAGAAACACAGTCCCGCGCGCATCTTCAAAGAGGACCTTGCCGGTTGGAGATGTCGTACTGCACGCGGGTACTACGAGACAGAGCAAGGCCATGAGAAGCGAACGGCTGTGCAACCTTTTTCTTGCCGAATGATGTTGTGAGAGAGGCATAGGCGGGAACGGAGTCTAGCACAGGTGATCTGTCATGACCGGGCAAGAGCAGGGCGACATTGTGAGCCACTCGTCAAACGTAACCTGGCTTAAACTGGAGCTGAAGGAACTATAGCTCATGCGAGTGATTTCGCACATCGCGCACTGTGCAAAGTCATGGAAGCTCTCAACATAGCTCGAGCCTCAACCTCCTGACATCCGATCGCCACGAAACCAAGGCAGAAGAGCTATCTGGGAACGAGGAGAGCTTCATGGTGAAGACCTATAGTGCTTCAGGATCCTAACCATATCAAGAGATTGATCACGCTCGCCACAACCTTACTGAGTGAAAACCAATGGTCTTCAAGGAGCTTGGTTTATTAAGCTCTCCATCCTACTGTCCCCTACAAATCTTCCAGGTCCGGTTTTTGCGAAGAGCAGTATCGTAAATCACTTCCGCGGGCGACGATAATAGTTGAGTAGAAGGGTTGGACGTATTTTGTGACGACGGAGACTCTATAATTCTCATGAGGCTGAAAAGAGGTGAATGACCATGACACGTAGCATGATGAATTCTGGGATGCAAGTGCTCAGTACGGTGGCGGCTGTTGGATGGGTCATGCTGTCCGGATGCGCGGGTGATGGTGTGATCTCGACTCACCTGGAGAAACGCCTCGTCGCGAACGGGATCGCCGATGATCATATTGCGGCGGCGGCGCTGTTGTATCAACAGAAAGCCAACCAGTTAGAGAGTGATGCGGCCCGATTGGAGCAGCAGGGGAAGAGCATCGGTCTCCACGAAGATCCCAAAGGGTTCCGGCGAGATGCGTTTCGAACGACAGCCCAGACGCGGCGGCAAGAAGCTTCTGAAATGGAGCGGCTCTACGCCGCTCATTTCGGCAAGGCTCAGACCGTGATAGGGAAGCAACAGCAGCAGTAAGTCATTCATCCCTGAAATCTCCTGACCAGGGCCGTCGTCCCACCATGGCTTTGGCGAATGCAGGTCAACCGATCGGGCAGGAGCTCCAATGTAGCTCGCTCCTCCGCGCCCACCCCGCTACTCCCTGCTCGGTCCGGATACGGATATACGCACCGTCTAACGGCGTGTTCTCTCCAAGCGCCAATTCCGATGTCAACGTTCCAACGACGCGTCCCTCGCCGGGTGAAGACCGTATGACGACCTCGTTTCGTTCCAGAACAAGACAGACTAGCGGCGAGATTGCCTCGATCTCCGGTTCGGTCTCCTGTGATTTCAAGGTTCCGAGGGCTGGGGTTTGCCTTGCTGGGTCTATCGAGTCCTGATCAGCAGTCCGGACCTCTCGAAGCTTTTCCGCTGATTCAGTCGTTGCCTCCCCGCGAAAGGTCGAAACAACCCGTGCAAGGGGAAGCCCCTCTATCACACTGTCCGCGAGATGCACCAGCAGATTCGAAGCCGGGGTCGAAGGAGATGGAGTTGGACCATCATGGGCTAGAGTGGCCCGTGTTTCGACAAGGTGAACGCGGTATCCATCTCGGTAAGGTTGAAGGCAGGCCGCGTACCGATAGACGGCCTGGGAGCCGCCGTGGAGCCCCTCGATCATCGCCAGAGATTGAGGACAGACGATATGCGGGAAACGCGCGGTGCCCAAGCGGTCCAGAGTCAGCACCTTGTGCTCGACAAGAAAACCTGAAGGGGTAAGGGGCATCAGGGTGGGCATGGCCCCCTCGGTGACGGTCGGTGGAACCTTCAGGACACGCCGGAAGGAATCCTCCAGGACGCGTGTTATCACATTCGGATCCACGTCGCTGGGAAGATCATAGGCCTTCGACGTCGCGGGCAGAACGTCCGACTCCACCGGAGATGTCAAGGACGCGCATCCAGCAAGGAGGCTGGTGAATCCGAGAAGTAGCAGCACAGCATAATTGTTGATCATCCGCCTGGCATGCATGGGGTGCCTCCTCAGTGTCCTGTTTGTTTCAAGGGGTTTGATTCAACCAAAAAAAACGTCCTCTGGCCCCACAGGACCGGAGGACGTCGTCGTCCGCTTGCCGGGTATCAGCCCGACCGAGGCGTCATCGCCTCCAACAATTCATCAATTCAGGGTAAAAAAAAGGACCTCTGGTCAACTGACCGGAGGACCTCATCGTCCACTCACCGCGACGGGAAAACGCCTTTGTCTTCCGTCACACTGGTGAATGTATACCAAAGAATCCCTCACTCTGTCAATCCGCAGCACTGCGTCATCCGGATTCGTCCGAATCCGGCGGGCTCCACGAAGCCACGGTGGGCGGCGAGGTGATGAAAGGAGCGGCACAGGAACGCTTCGATGCCGCGAAACAGTACGACCAGGAAGCGCGGGAACGTGGACACGAAAGGATACCGATGCCGTGGATGGACATGGCGCAGGATTCTCACCGTTCAAGGGCGAGCGACCTTCGCTATTGTACCAAAGTATTGTAACAAAGTCCCTCGCATCAAGGCGGAGTTGCTAACGGAAAGGAGAAGCAGACAGCCAAAGAGAGGTGATGAAGGCAATCATTTGTCCGATTGCGGGGGCGGAAGTGGGGCCAAGATCATCCAGCCGTACGACTCAGATCCTCTTGGCCCCGTGCGGGTACTCTTACTGCGGTTGCTGCTTGCCCAGCATAGTCTGGGCTTTCTCGTAATGCGTGGCGTAGAGCTGCTGCAGTTGAGCTGCGTCGTTCCGTCGTTCTTGAGCCGCTGTTATCAACCCACCCCGTCGAATTCCCTTGGGATCTTCAATCGGCTTAATGGTTGCGGCCGTGGCCTGATACTGTTCGGCTTGGGTCTGAACCTTCTTGGCTTTCTGCAAATACAGGAGCGCGGCGGTCATATGGTCATCAGCCGTTCCTGCTTCACCTGTGACGCGGTTGGCCAGGTCTGCTGGTAGCTCCCGCTGAGTGAAGGCTGAGCATCCAGCCGTTCCGAATACCATGCCGGTCAGCGCCATCAATGTTGCGAATACGAGGGGCATTGTCAGTCTCATGAGACACCTCCTTGCTTGAGGCCATCATGCCAGACAGACGTTACCGTAGGTATCAGGTAATCACCTGGGAAACGTACCGGAATTTATCGACAATGGCGGTGAATTCAACCGGATTGAGCTTATATGAGAACGGAGGACGGTTCAAGAGTCTGCGCTGATGAGCCCGATGCGAATCGCGTACCGGACAAGGCCGGCAATATCATGAATATCCAACCGCTGCATGAGCTCGGTTCGATGGGTATCAACGGTTTTGGCGCTGAGGTTGAGCTTCTGGGCGATGTCCTTGGTTGAGTGACCCTCGGCGACCATCTGGAGCACTTCACGTTGGCGCGGGGTCAGTTCTTGGAACGGGCTCGTTTTCAGCTCCCGTGGATGCAAGTAGTTCTGCACCACCTGCTTGGAGACGGCGGGGGCGAGATAAGTCTCGCCTCGCATGACCGCCTTGATAGCCAGTTCCAGTTCTGCCGGCTCCGCACCCTTGAGAAGATAACCTGCCGCTCCGGCCTGCAGGGACCGCCGGACGTATTCCTCATTAGCATGCATCGAGAGCATAATG
>DAISKX010000373.1:0-4557 GCA_036820725.1 Nitrospiraceae bacterium | reverse complement strand
CTAAACAAGGAGGCTAACATGCTAAATTGGGCTGTCACATTTCTCGTCATCGCGTTGATAGCGGGAGTCTTGGGGTTGTCCGGCGTGGCCGGAACCGCAACACACATCGCCTGGGTGCTCTTCGTCGTATTCCTGATCGTGGCGGCTGCCAGCTTTATCATGGGCCGTCGTCCGCCGGTGACGTAGCCGCGTTGTCTCGCGGTCGCAAGGCCGCACCGCTTTCGGTGCGGCCTTGCATCGACTCTACCGCAGAGGAATGTGGAATGAAAGGTTCGACGACTTCGTCATTCTCCATAGCTCATTCCGCCTTCCTCATTTCCTCATGAGCTACGTGCCATCGTCGCCGAAGTGATGGCTTCATATAACTGATCGGCAGCACATTCTTTCGTGAGAAATGCAGCAGCCCCCGCTTCTTTGATCGCCTGCTCTACCTGCCAGCTTTGGTGAACGGACAAACCGATCACCACGGTGGAAGGATTGGCCTGGCAAATTCTGCGGGTTGCCTCGATCCCATCGATATGGGGAAGCGTCAGATCCATCACGACCACATCCGGACGCAGCGATTCCGTCAAGCTGATGGCTTGCAACCCATCGCCGGCTTCGGCAATCACTTCGACGTCATTGTGACTTTCCAACACACTTCGCAGGCCCTGCCGTACCATCGCGTGATCGTCGACCAGAACGATTCGCAAACGACCCGCGGCTTGCCGGCTCTTCGCGACCGGAGTGGCGAGAGTTTGGCTACGACCGGGTTCACTCTGCGCCGAGAGGCTGTCCATCATGCTGAAAGCGGGGATACTCAGCGTCACACGCGTGCCCTGTGAAAGACCACTGACGAGATCGACCCGCCCTCCCAGAGATTCCATTCTTTCCCTGATGCTGAACAACCCGAATTTCCCGTCTGATGCTGCCGTTTCCTTGAGCGCAGACGAATCGAACCCCCGTCCCTCATCAACCACCGTCAAGCCCATCTCGCCGCCCGTAGAGTTCAAGCGCAGAGCCGCCCGATCGGTTGCGGCATGTTTGAGGACATTGAAGAGGAGCTCACGTGCCGATTGAAACAACAGCACCGCCTGTTCTTCCGACAGGGGAACCGGTTCGCCTTCGATCTCTGTCGTCACGTGCAATCCATGCCGTGCCATCTGTTCGCCCAACCATTTCAAGGCCGCCGCCAAACCGAATTCATGGAGGACCGGGGGACTCAATTGCGCAACGAGCGTACGGGTATAGGTCAAGCTCTGGTCCAGCATCTGATCCACATCGTTCAACAAGTCGGATTGCTTTGAGGCCTGGCGGGATTGCCTCGCCTGACTCAGCTTCATCCTGGTAGCGACCAGCAGCTGTGCGAGGTAATCGTGCAATTCCCCCGCGACACGGCGACGCTCACGTTCCTCCGTGAGGCTCAGATCCGATGCCAGTTTCCGCAGCCGGTTCTGTGAGTATACGAGGTCCCTCGTACGGTCCGCCACCCGCCGCTCCAGTTCGGCATTGAGCTGGAACAATTGTTTCTCCGCCTGCTTGCGTTCGATGATGTCGGCGGCTTGTCGCGCCAGCAAGTCCAGCAAGCGCAGGTCGCGTTCTGAGGGCTCATGGCGTGTGCGCCAATGGTTGGAAATCATGCCGAGCACGCGACCGGTGCGAGAGACAAGCGGCGTAGACTGTACGGCGCAGATATCCGACCGGCGGTAGGCCTCATGGTCAGGCGTCCCGACGATGAATTCGCACGTCTCGATATCCGGCACGATCACTCGCCGACCTGTGCTGAGGGCCGCGCCGCAGGTGCTGCCTGAATCAAAACGCACCCATTCCCAGAATGCGGCGGACTCCGGGTGAAACCCCTTCCAAGCCAGAAGCTGAAGTTCATTCCTTTCTGGATACAGCATCTGCAGGCTCGCCATGTCGGAGCGCATAACGGCGATGGCGGCGTCGAGAATCTGCTGATAGAGGATGTCAATGTTATCCTCCTGAATCAATTGGCCGCTGAGGTGCTGCAACTGTTTCGTATCGGCCAGTTCCGCCGCCAGTCGCGTCTCGCTGCCGCGCAACGCTTCTTCTGCCCGCTTGCGCTCATCGATATCTTGAATAACGCCGATCACGTGTTCGATGCGCCCCCCCCCATCCAGGAGCAACGCCAGATAGATGGACACCCATATAGGCCGACCGTCACGTCGGACCAGTCGCTGCTCGACCGAAATATCTTCCACGCCGCCAAGCAGCAGCTGGCTCATGGATTTTTTGTTGTAGGCGCGATCGTCCGCATAGGTCACGTCCAGCAGGCTTCGGTTGGTCAATCCGTCGTTGGGCTCCTCAAGCAGTTCGCATAATTTTGGATTCACCTGTCGCAATATACCATCCGGACTGATCAAACACATGCCCACGGCAGCTTGGTGAAACGTGGCTCGAAAACGGGCTTCGCTCTCACGCACCATCATGTCCCGGGTTTTCAGCTCCGTGACGTCCCGGATCACGCCGTTCATCCGGACAGCCTTACCGTTCTCGTTCATGGTGACGCGCCCTCGGTCCGCCACCCATCGGATCGAACCGTCGGCGAGGACTAATCGGAAATCCTCGTGATAATCGGCGCCCTCACGCAGTGCCCGCTGAACGGCTGCCACGACGCGCGGTTGATCCTCCTGATGGATCATCGCAAAATAGTCTTGGCCGGAATGCAGCGTGCCGCCCGACGGAAGGCCCAAGACCGCTGAGGCATTGGACGATTGGATCATGACGTCGGTGTCCGGGATCCAATCCCATGCCACCATGTCCGCAGACTCGAGCGCATACTGGAGACGCTCCCGCGATTCTCGGAGCCGTTCCTCAGCCTGCTTGCGGACGGTGATATCGGAGAACATGCCGAGCGCCCCCTTGGGATGATCGTCGTTTTCCTGAATCGGACTGGTTTCCCCCAATACCAGCACTGCCGCGCCGTCGGACCGTCTGAATCGGAAATCGAACTGTTCGGATTCGCCGCTCAGACTCTGCGCGATCCATTGGCGGGCCTGTGGAATCTCCTCTTCAAAACAAAACTCAATGACCGATTTGTTCATTAAATCTTCCCGGCCGCAGCCCAGCATATCGGCCATCCGACGATTTGCAAAGAGAGTCCGGCCTTGCGCATCGATCAACCACAGTCCCTGATGAGCCATCTCCGCAATCAATCGGTACTGCGCTTCAGTGTCATGCATCCGCCGCTCGGTCTGTTTATGATCGGCGATTTCGTGCTGCGACTGTTCCAGCAGTCGCCCGTTCTCTCGTTCCCTGGTCTGGAGGCGCAGCATCGCCCATTTGACAGAGGCGACCAGTTCAGCCGCCTCGATCGGTTCGGTCAGATACCCATCAGCCCCTTTTTCAAGTCCTTGCGCCTTGGCATGGCCGCCGGTTTCATGCGCGGAAATATGCAAGACCATTATTCGCGATGTGGCAGGATCGGATTTGAGGAGCCGACAGACCTCCGTGCCGGGAATGTCCGGCAGTTGCACGTCGAGTAGGACAAGCTCGGGCTGTTCACGCGCCGCCGTTCGCAACGCCTCCTCGCCGGTCCGTGCTTCGATGACTCGGTAACCGGCGCGGGTTAGTAGTCGGCTGTTGGCATATAAAGAGGCTTCATCGTCATTCACATTGAGAATCGTACTGACGCCACTGTCCGTCATGCGCCCTCCTCCGATAACCCCTATGTAGGTATTCTATAGCGCTCACAGTGTACGGCCTCGAATATCTTGCTTTGACTAGGCGAACCCCTAGTTTCACCTCTCACATTCTGCACCCCGAAGCAGGGGAGCACGAACACACGAGTTGAAATGGATGGGGGGCCTCAGAATTCCGGCTCGTGAATCGGAGGTGCACGAACGCCGGCTCATGAAAGTCTGGATGGGAGAAGTTTCAGAGCGAGAAAAGTGAGCGGGCTCAACGAAAGATGACATTCACAGCATGAGGCGGAAGGAGCATGCTCGATTCATCCGCAGACAAGACTGGATGCACAAGGTCCGCTGGGCATAGATACCGGGGGACAATACGATCATAGTCAGAGGAGCCCGATGCGCGGTCATCGGGTTTCAATAGCCATGCGGACATCTCCTTATCGCAGCGCTGTTTGAATCGTCTGGTACAACTGCTCGACGGCCGCCTCCTTCGTCAGGAACGCGGCCGCGCCGGCCTCGCGCATCGCCTGCTCGACCTGGCGGTTGTTATGGACCGACAAGCCGATGACGGTAATCGTGGGCTGCTCGAGCTTGAGCTGCCGAGTCGCTTCGATACCGTCTACCGCAGGCATATTGATGTCCATGACCACGACCTCAGGCTGAAGCGATCTGGCCAGCAGGACCGCCTGTTCACCGTCTGCCGCTTCACCTACCACTTCGATATCTGCATATCCTTCCAGCACGGTGCGCAGGCCCTGCCTCAGCATCGCATGATCGTCGGCCAGCAATACACGCACCTTGAACTGCTGGAGTTCTGAGTTCTGAGTTCTGAGTGTTGAGTTCCCAGGAGTTCCAGACACCGTCAACTCAGAACTTGTATCTTTCGTTTCAGTCATAAAGACTGTGACCATACCGAAGG
>DAISKX010000372.1:0-4561 GCA_036820725.1 Nitrospiraceae bacterium | reverse complement strand
GCCAACCTCCTGCGTATCCTGCTCTCGCTGCTGAAACCGGAACACCGGCGGGTCGGACGTATCGGCGCCCAGCGCTGCCGCGACCAGAAGGTAGCGATCGACCGCGTGCATCGCCATAGTCGGAACGGCTATGCGATGCGTATAAAAGAAAGGACTGCCCTCACGGGCGCTCGCCAGTCCGACCCGCCAGGCGCACCCGCTGAGCCAGGCCATCACCCCGCTGCGGAAGAGACCTTGCAAGTCGATGACGAGATCGAAGCGCCCGGCTCGAAGGTAAGGCACCTGCGCGAGCCACCCACTCAGACCTCCGTCTACAGAACAAATCTGATCCACACCTTCCGCACGTTCGACGAGATCCGCCCATTGTCGCTTGACGAGCCAGGTGACAGCCGCCTGGGGAAATCGCTTCTTCAGCGCGTTCAAGGTAGGAAGCGTATGGACGATGTCTCCCAGCGAACTCGGCTTGATCAGAAGAAGCCGGTGGACCGGTGGGGTCATTTCCATAACCGGATCATGTCCCTACTGTCATTGCGTCATATGCAGCTGAGGAGCGACTCGCTGTCCCTCCGCGGCATCCTCGTAAATCCAGTCGACCCCGGCCGACAGAGAAGGCAATACGATGGTCGGCGCCAGCCCTCCCGCGTGCAATTCCTCCAGAGGCTGTCCGCCCGGCGGCCCTGTCGTCACCAATATACACTTCATGCCGGCACGATGCGCGAGTTCCATGTCACGCGCCTGGTCTCCGACAAGGTACGATCGGGACAGGTCCACGTGGAGTTCCGCTGTCGCCCGATCCACCATTCCGCGCTTCGGTTTCCGACAGACACAGTCGTCGCTTGGATGATGGGGACAGAAATAGATGGCGTCCAGGACGACCCCCTCCTCAGCCAGTCGGGCCCGCAATGTGGCATGGATCGATTCCAGATCCTTCAAGGAAATGATGCCGCGTCCGACACCGGATTGATTCGTGACCACAATCAGCCGGGCACCCCCCCGTTTCAATCGTGCCAGAGCGGCTGGAACACCGGGAAGAATGTGCAACTCCTCCGGGGATTTCACAAACCCCGTATCTTCATTCAACGTCCCGTCTCGATCGAGAAAGATGGTGACGTCTTTCAAGGGGGAAAGTCTTTCAGGCGTCTGCGGTGGCGAGGGGGTCGATGCGGCGGACATCGGTGCCCCATGACCATATCGCGCAAGGTGTTCCTGTGCCGCCTGTGTCATGTTCTCTACGGTGACGCCGGTCATACATCGATGATCGATCGGACATTCCCTCAGGAGACAGGGGGCACATGGGACGGCCTGCCTCACCAGCGTGGCGCCTGGCCCGAACGGCGCCGTGGTTTGCCAATCTGTCGGTCCAAAGACGGCAACGGTCGGCACGTTGAACGCGGTCGCGATATGCATCGGGCCGGTGTCGTTCGTCAGAAACAACTGACAGCGTTTGGTCAGCGCCATCAATTCCCGCACGGTCGTTTGCCCCGAACAGACGACGGTGCGGGTATGGATCCGCTCGGCAATCGATTGACCGAGCCGTTCCTCGCCTTTTCCGCCGAGAATCGCCGCCCCGATCCGGACCTCTTTCGATCGATGCTCGTCCACGAGCCGATTGACTGTGTCGGCATATCGCTCAGGCAACCAGCGCTTGGCAGACCCATAGGTGGAACCGGGATTGACGCCGATGAGAAAATCCGAAGCCGAAATGCCGGCATAGCCCAGGCGGGCCTCAATCGAGATTTCCTCTTTTTTGGTCACAAACAGTTGGGGAGCCGGCGGAATGTCCTGCGCTCCCAATGGTTTGACAAGATTCCAGTAGTAGTCGACCTGATGCGTGATCGATCCGCGGGATGGAACCGAAAGCGGGTCCGTCAGCAGCAAGCCGCGTCCATCTGTTCCGTATCCATAGCGCCGTGGGATGCCGGCCAGGAACGCAAGGAACGCCGCCTCGAAGGCATTTTGCAACAAAATGGCCAGGTCGAACCGGTGCCGACGCAGGACGCGCGCAAGCGTCCATTTCCCGGACAGTCCGGCATGGCGGCCGCGGTCATCGTACACCAGGATGCGATGGATGCCCGGATGTTGTGTGAACAACTCCGCGATGATCGGCTTGGCAAGCAGCGTGACCTCCGCCTGAGGAAAGAGCGTCCGCACCATGCTCATGGTCGGTTCGCTCATCACCGCGTCCCCGATCCAGTTGGGCGCGCGGATCACGATCCGTCGAATAGTATCCTTACGCACAGGCCTCCATTGCGGAACGCACGGTCGGAGACACTATCAGCCGTTCCAACCGTTCACGTCCCGAAAGGATATCCGTCTGCAGGCGTACCGCCCAGCACGGGTCATCGGAGTTCAGAAACGTCGCAACCTTGCCAGCATCCTTTTCAGTGGTCAAAAGAACCTCCGCGCCGCAACGCCTCGCCCGTTCGCGGATCGTTTCCACCACGTCGGAAGCATACCGGACGTGATCCTTCATCTCGACGGTATCCGACACCGTCACACCAAGACTTTCGACCAGTTCATGGAATGAGCGAGCATTTCCGATACCACTGAAGACGATGGCCTTCTGTCCCTGAAAACCCATGGGGGATCGACGCTCACCCGTCGCAATGCAGGTCCATCCCTCGGCCTTGAATATGATGGTCATCGGATCGGGCAACGGACCACACGCCTGCGTGACGCTCTGCCAAATCCGCTTTGTCTGCGCGTCGGTTTCCGCCCGCGTGAAGAGGATTGCAGAGGCTCGTGCTGCCGCCGACAACGGCTCTCGCAGTCGTCCAATCGGCACCATGGCTTGTATGCCGGTGACGTCCGTCGCATCCAGCAAGAGAAGGTTGATCGTACGATGAAGGGAGAGATGCTGAAACCCATCATCCAAGACAAAATAATCGACAGGAAACCGTTCGAGTACCCACTGGCCGAGACGAAAGCGATCGGCCCCGACCGCAACGATCGCCTGAGGACACCGCCGGGCAATCAGATAAGGTTCGTCGCCGCCATCATCCGGAGTGACTAACACACGCTCGCCGTCGGAAACCAATAGTTGCGGGCTCGAACTGCGTCGGCCGTAGCCTCGGCTGAGGACCGCGACCCGCTTCCCTTTGGCCAGCAACCATTCGGTCAGGAAGATAACGACCGGCGTCTTGCCTGTTCCCCCGACCGTCAGATTTCCCACGCTGATGACCGGACGAGCGAGGATCTTCGTGCGCAGCCACTGCCGGCGATACAACATGGCCCGGAATCTGGCTGCCCATTCGTATGGCCAGGCAAGCCATCGTAACGATCGGATCCACGCCGGTTCATCGAAGAGGCTCATGAAGAGGCTCATCATGACCGGCTACCCGACAACCCGCATGTCAGCACCTCCGCAGAGGGCGGGACAGAACGTTCAGAGCCTGGTAAAAACTCGGCAATGATATCCAGGCTTCGTTGCAGCGCGCCCTGGTTCTGCAAAACAACCTGTTGAGCAGCGACACCCATTTCCCTGATCCGGGATGGATCACCGAGCAGCCGGCCGAGTTCTCCGGCCAACTCTTCGACGTCGTGCACACGAAACCCACCCTTCGCATCGATCAGCAATCGCGCCACTTCCGCGCAGTGATCGGTATAGGGCCCGAACAAGACCGGTTTCCCCCACACCGCCGGTTCGAGCAAATTGTGCCCGCCGACCGGCACCAACGTCCCGCCGACAAACGCCACGGTCGCATCTCTATAGAGCAAGGCCAGTTCTCCTCTGCTGTCCAGGATGATCACCCGCGGGCCTGTTGTTCGTCGGGCCTCCGCTTCTATTGTACTCCGGCGTGCGACGGGAATACCCGACGCATGCACCATCGCTTCAACCTGTGCTGCCCGCTCGATATGTCGGGGAGCGAGAATCAGGACCAGGGACGGAAACTTCTGGACCACCCGCTGATAGCATGCCAGCAGCTGCTCTTCCTCTTCCGGATGGGTGCTGCCGGCAATGAGCATTGGCTCACCCTCTGCTATGCCGAGGAGCGGGCGCGAGAGCGCCTCCCCCTGCGTTGCCGGCTGTGGCAGCGGTTGATCGAACTTAATATTGCCGGTACGTCGAACCCGCGAGGGATCGGCTCCGAGCTCGACAATGCGCTGCACATCGCGGTCGGATTGCATCAAACACATGCTCACGGTCCGGAGCATCGTACGGTAGAAGTGGCGCACCGGCCCCACGCGTTGCCGCTCATAGGATCTGGTCGACAACCGTCCGTTGACGAGGACGGAGGGAATGCCGTTCCGTTGCAGTGTCCGAAGCAGATTGGGCCAGAGTTCGGTTTCGACGAACAGGTAGAGAATCGGCTTCCATCGACGGATGACCCGCGATACCGCCCAGGGAAAATCCAGCGGCGCATATCGGTGGTCCGCCACTCCGGCCAATCGCTGCTCGACCGCTTCCCTGCCGGTCTCGGTGACCGTCGAGACGATCAGCCGGTACTCGGGATGCCGCAACCGCAACTCGCGGGCGAGAGGAACGACCGCTACGACTTCTCCAAGGGAGACGGCATGAATCCAAATCACCCGCTGCGGTCCGGAGGGGACATGAAGAACG
>DAISKX010000371.1:0-4562 GCA_036820725.1 Nitrospiraceae bacterium | reverse complement strand
CCCGTGGCCGTACGTTGAGCCTCTGAGCACCGCGAGAACAAAGCTTGGTGAAAGGTGCGCCCGGCGCACTGGGCTGGGCTGGTGAGATAGTGACTTTTTCAACATCCTGGTGGTCGTCGAAGGGGCAGGCATGGGCGTGGGAAATCAGGTCAGGCTTTGCATCACCGTCGACCGGACCGCATAGTTTCTCGGCAATACGACAAGTCCTGAGGGCGAGACGTGAAACCGTTCGCGATCATGGGCTGCGTCATGCCCGAGGTCAAGATCCGCCGGAATGACGCTGAAACGGTCGGCAATGACCCGGCGCAGCCGAGCGCCGGCACCAATACGGACTCCGTCCGCGATGATACATCCCTCGAGCTGAGCCCCGGCATCGATGCGCACGCCACGACCGATCACGCTGCGGCGGATATCTGCTTCCAGAATCTGGCCTCCCTGACCCACCATGGACTCGTCCACCGTGGTGCGGACCAAGCTTGCCATGGGACCGTCGTAGGAATCCGTCAGAATCGGCCATTGATCATTGCGAAGATCACAGATCGGCCTCTCACCAAGCAGATCCATATGGGCTTGCCAGTAGGCGTCCAATGTACCGACATCTCGCCAGTACCCGGCTTCCTCATAGGATCTCAGGCCGGGCACAGAGTTGTCATGAAAATCATAGGCACATACTCGATGGGAATTCAGCAACCGCGGAATGATATTACGCCCGAAGTCGTGGGAACCGGGTTTGGACGCGTCCTGTTGAAGAACTTCAATCAACAGATTTTTGTCGAACAGGTAATTTCCCATTGAGGCATAGGCCTGTTGCGGATCATGAGGCATGGCCTTGGCTTGCGCCGGTTTTTCCTCAAAGCCGACAATTCGGTGATTCGAATCCGCTTCCACGATTCCGAAACTCCTGGATTCGGCCAGCGGAACAGGAAGGGTCGCGACAGTCACGTGCGCTTCCCGTTCAATGTGAAAGCGCACCATCTCATTAATGTCCATCCGATAAATATGATCGGCGCCGAATACCGCCACGACGTCCGGATCAAAATCATTGATGAGATTGATGTTTTGATAGACTGCGTCCGCCGTTCCTTCGTACCATCCTTCCCCCAACCGCATCTGCGGAGGCACGATGGTAATAAAGTTGTTCTTGATCCGACCCCCGATGCGCCAGGCCTGCCGCAAATGTTCGATCAACGATTGGGATTTATATTGAACGAGAACGTAGATGGCCAGTACGCCGGAATTGACGAAGTTACTCAGCACGAAGTCGACAATCCGATACTTTCCTCCGAAGGGGACCGCAGGCTTGCTCCGGAAGGCCGTCAAGGGCATCAACCGCTCCCCCTTGCCTCCCGCCATGATGATGCCTAACACTCGTTGCCGACGTCTTTGCATGTGGCGGGATCATGACGGAATGGGCGGAAAAGACCACTAGAAGAAACCCTAGTGATTCGTGTCAGTTGTGGCATTTCGGCCAATTGGAACCGAGGTCCAGGGGAGCCGGGGGCAGTCGCAAGGGACCTTTACGACAAGCTTTCCTCAGTGGTATAAGCTCATCATTGATCTCCGACATGGCGGTGTAGCTCAGTTGGCAGAGCAGCGGACTCATAAGCCGCGGGTCACCCGTTCGATCCGGGTCACCGCCACCAATATTAATTTCGTCTGATAGATCAGTCCTACCAGACCAGAATAATCGCCAGACAACTCGGCTGTCAGGTAACGGTCGGTCCCATCCGAAGATGGATGGAGCGGTATTTGCCCGCCCACTAGCCCCTTCAGAATGTTTCTCGCCTTGTCGATCTGCTGCTGGGTCACGATGGCGAGATCGTCCACTAGTTTCTTAAACCGACCAGCCATATCGGGTAAAAGGGTGGCTACCTTGTCGAGCGCCTTACTTCTACGCCCTAACGTTTCCATCAGTTGCTCTTTCTCTGCCTCAGCCTGGACCAGCGCCGCTTTTGTACTCGCTGTCACGATACCTGCCTTGAGCGCCGTCATGATGTGACCAATTTCCGCCTCAACCGTTTCAAGCCGGGCTTTGGCCTGGGCGAGGTCCGGCTTTCGTGTTCGTCTCTGTTCGGCTAACAGCCGGACCACCTCTTGCTTGAACACTGCCAACCCTTCAGGCGTGAACAGGTCTCGCTGTATAGATTCGAGTAAATATGACTCAACGAGCCTCCGCTCTACTCGAATATCATTGGGGCAGACGGATGGCCCGCGAGTGCGCCAGATGCTGCAGCCATATTTAGTCTTCTCGCAGATAACAAACTTGCCGCCACACTGGCCGCAGACCAGCAAACCCGAAAAAAGATATTTCGGCCTAGGACCGGTGCTTCTTGCGCGACAATGGAGCGAGGCGCGAAGAGCGGCAACTCCCTGGCTCACCCCTTGTCGTCTGGCCTTGACCCGCTCCCAGAGGTCATTCTCAATGATTCGAAGATGTGGCGCTTGGGTCTCGATCCACTCGCTCCTGTCGCGTACCACATGCGCTCTGCGGTTAGTATCGGGGTCCTTTTCGCGTCTGGATCGGTTCCAAACGTACCGCCCCGCGTATAGAGGATTATTCAGCAGACCAGTTCCTCGGTTAACATCGCCATGAAGAGCTGCAGCGCTCCAAGTCGGGTCACGTTTGTATGCCTTTCGGTAGGAAGCTCCCGGAGCAGGCACCTGAAGCGTATTCAGCTCAGTCACAATCTTCCACGGAGACATCCCCTCATCGTATCGTTCAAAGATCCACTTAACCCACTTCGCCTGCTCAGGGTCAATTGCGAGTCTCGTTCCAATGCGCTCAGGGTTCCCGTATGGATCTATTTTCGTCGGATGGAGGACAGGAACAAGTTTGTATCCATAGATCCTGCCTCCACAGTGAAATCCTTTCAAGGCTTGTCCCTGCATACCCCTGGCGATCTTGTCCCGCATGTCTCGGATGTATTGCTGATCCATCATGCTTTTGAACCCCGCCAGCATCTGGTGGCCTTTATCCGCCGTATCTATGCCGTCAGATACGCCGACTAATCGCACGCCCCAATGCACCAACCGACGGCGAGCCTGTTCCGACTCAATAGTATCGCGCGACAAACGGGAGAGGTCATCCACGAGCAATACATCAAACGCCTTGTCTTTGGCGTCCTTGAGCATCCGCTGATACCCAGGCCGCTCAGAGGTTGTGCCACTGATTGCTTTATCCTCATAGCGTGCGCTTATTGACCAGCCCTCGCGTAAAGCTCGGTTTTCGCAGTTCCGAAATTGATCGGTGATGGAACTTTCTTTTTGGTGATCCGACGAATACCTGGCATACAGGGCTGCTCGGAGCATGATTCAACCTCCTCTGGCAAGCGTTTCGCGGGCCATTTGGCGGCATATAGAGGCAGTGCTGTCTTCCCTTCCTTTTAGCTTAATGGCTTAGATTGTAAGCGTCATCATAACTGCGCATTATATACAAGTAAAAATACTGGTGTCTAATCGGAGAGGACTCCTGGTAGGCGATGTATCAGGCGGGTGGTTGAAAGTCGGATGACGATTTCTGAAAAGGCGGACCCATTACCCCTCTAATTCCCGACATGAGGTTGGTCGCCAATGGTCTAGAAAGTCCGGCGTCAGCTGGGGTATGTGGACCTGCGGCAACTTGATTCCTTGGCCCTCCGCCGCAGCATGGACCTCAAGAACAGCGTTGTTCTTCTCGAAGGCCAGCTCTATAGCAGGTATTAACTCGGCGTGAGCCTTCCGGAGTCGCTGCAGGAAATCCGCTCTTGAGGACGCCTGAGCCCGCTCGAAGACCTCACGGTAACCTCGTTCGGCCTTTTTCTGTTCAATTTCGCAGGCGAGCAATGCCTGATATACGCCGAGCATGTCTCGGGCTGCTTCCCAGCACAGTACCTCATCGTCGCTTTGTTGTTGCCGCTGTAACTGACTGTATTTGTCCTTGGCTTGAGTGAGGGCCTGCCGGGCCTCTGTTAGGACGGCTCGGGCCTCTTTCACAGAAGGGTTTTCTTGCGGAAGCACATATGTACTGGGGTGAGATGTCGCTGTATGCATCATGGCGCTCCTCTGTCGCTCGTTAGTCCACGCGCCCGCGCAGACGGTTCAGGGTCGCATTCACGTGGTGCCCTAGCTCCGCACTGATCGCCGAACCAATCAGCTGTGGTAGCTCCTGCATGCCGCGCCGATAAACGTCTTCACTTATTTCCATGATCTCGCCATGACCAACGCCTGATGTGACCGCCTCCTTAAGTATCTGTCGCACGATCCGTGGAAGCGCGGCCATTTGCGAGGGGTCAATGTCACATTCTTTTTGGCAACTACATGTCGTCATCGCATAGGTCTCCTTGTGTGATTTCGTAGCGGTCACGATACAGCGTGCACAACTCGGGATCGCCACCGAGGAAATTTCATATAACAAGACTTTGTGAAAGGTCTTGCCCAGCTGCCCGGGCAGGATTGGGGGGCCAGACTCAAGCACACGGAAGCCCATCGACGCGCCATTCCTCGAGCCGTGTCTGATTTCTCCCCAAGCCTGATCGGCCTCTGCACTCACGCCAGAGGGGACCAGCTCGACACTCGCCATGAGG
>DAISKX010000370.1:0-4572 GCA_036820725.1 Nitrospiraceae bacterium | reverse complement strand
AAGGGGCTCCGTTACGCGATGGAACACCTGCCAACGGCTTGCGCCGAGATCGCGAGCAGCCTCGGTCAAACGACGATCAAGCTTCCTCAGCCTCGCCCGCACGATGATCATCACAAGGGGAACATTGAACACCACATGGCCGATGACCACTGTCGCTAGACTCAGCGGCATCTTGATCGTGACAAAGAACAGCATCAGTGCCACGCCCATCATGACTTCCGGGATGACCAGAGGCAGCATGATCGCGCTTTCAATGGCATCCTGTCGACGAGCGCGTAGTCCTTCCAACCCTAGGACGCCGCTGACGCCGAGGCAGAGAGCAAGGACCGTGGAAACCGCCGCAATAAAGCCACTATTGATGGCGGCGTTCATCAGGCTGCGGTCGTGCACTAACAACCCGTACCAGGCGAACGTAAATCCCTGCCATGAGGCCGACAGTCGCGACGCATTAAACGAATAGACGATCAACACCACGATAGGCAAGTATAAGAACAGAATGGTCGTCAGTGTCGCACAGCGTAGCCAGGACCACCGCCATCTCATTTCGTCACCTCTTCGAGACGCAGGTGGCGGCCACCTCTGACGTACGTGGTTAACAGGATGACCACGACGCCGATCAGAACAAAGGACACGGCGGACCCCAAGGGCCAGTCCCGAACCACCAGATACTCGTGCTGAATCAAATTGCCGATCATCATCGTGCGCGCCCCTCCGAGGAGATCGGGGGTAATGAATGCACCGACCGTGGGGATAAACACCAGGATCGAGCCCGCAATTACACCGGGCTTGGCGAGCGGGAGAATCACACGCCAGAAGACGGCGATGCGTGACGCGTACAGATCACTCGCGGCGTCGATCAGCGTGGGATCAAGACGCTCGCACGCGACATACAGCGGGAGAATCATGAAGGGCAGGTATCCGTAGACCAATCCGAGCAGCACGGCGGACGGCGTATACAGTAACTGCACCGGTTGGTCGATCAGCCCCCAGTTCAGCAGGAAACCATTGACCAGGCCTTCCGTCCTGAGAATGAGCATCCAGGCGTATGTCCGGACGAGGAAATTGGTCCAGAACGGGACGAGGACGAGCATCAGCCATACGGACTGCTGCCTGCGCGGCGCGCGTGCAATATAGTAGGCGAATGGAAATCCGATGAGCAGACAGAAAAGCGTCGTCATCGTCGCAAAGATTAAGGATTGTCCCAGAATCCGACCATACAAGGGATGGAGGAGATCAACATAATTGGCCAGCGTGAAATGCCAGATGATGCCGCCATAGGTGCCTCGCGTGGCGAAACTCACCGCCAGCACAATGAGCAAGGGAATAAAAAACAGTAATCCCATCCACAGAAGAGCGGGCAGCATGAGCCAACGAGGCTGGTCCGTGTTCGACCACCGTGGCGTCTGGGTTGAACGGCTCTTATTGAAGCGGTTCACTCGGAAAGATCGTCCCTTCACCGGCATGCCAGCCGATGTATACGGATTCCCCGGGCACGAAGGGGTTGCGTGCTCGATCGAGGTTGTTGAGCGGCACTCTCCAAGTCACAGCTTCTGACAGACGAATCACATATTCCGTCTCATGTCCGCCGTACAGAATCTTGTCGACGCGACCGGCTGCAACGTTCGCAACCGCAGGAAGACGGCTCTCGTCAGAAGAGAGGAACAGCTGTTCAGGCCGCAACGACAACATGACCCGTTGCGACCGGCTGACGGATTCTGGACAGGAAACCTGGATGCCAACAGGGTTCTCCAGATCGGACGCCATGATGCCCATACCATTCGTGACCGCTTCAATCCGCCCCGGCAGCTCATTGGAAATGCCGATGAATCGGGCGACAAACAGATTCGCCGGACGTTCATAGATTTCCCGTGGAGTTCCTATCTGAACCAGGCGCCCGTGATGCATCACGCCGATCCGGTCCGACATGGTCATGGCTTCATGCTGATGATGCGTGACACAGACGAAGGTACTGCCCACCTGCTCTTGAATCGCTTTCAATTCGATCTGCATCTCCTGTCGCAACCGCTGATCCAGCGCAGAGAGAGGCTCATCGAGAAGGAGTACCGCAGGCCGGTTGACCAGTGCCCGAGCCAAAGCCACCCGCTGCTGCTCCCCTCCGGATAGTTCGTGTGGCCACCGTTCCTCTTTGCCCAACAGCTTGACCATCTCTAATGCGTCGCGCACACGGGTCTGGATCTCGGGGCGGGAAACCCGTTTCATCTCCAGGCCGAATGCGACATTCTCGCCGACGCGCAAGTGCGGAAAGAGCGCATATGACTGAAAGACAAGGTTGACCGGCCGAAGATTGGGGGGCACATTGTCCATCGATTGCCCTTCAATGAGTAGCGTCCCTGCATCAGCAGTCTCAAATCCCGCCAGCATCCGCAAAATGGAGGTCTTGCCGGCCCCACTCGGACCAAGCAGTGAAAAAAATTCACCTCGGTGTACCTGGAAGCTGACGTGGTCGGCGGCCAGCACGTTGCCGTACCGCTTCACCAGATGTGAGGCTTCAATACTGTAGCGACTGGAAGATTTTCCCTCGGCGGGAAGAGAACTGGAGGAGAATGACTCCGTCATCTCTCGTGGATGCAGACGACGAACTCAGCTATCCAAACCGATCTTCGAACTGACATCGCGCAGGTGGCGTCGGACCCGCACTTTGTGCTCGTGCTTGCGCACCAGCTCCCGCCTGATGACATCCCGATCTTCGGCGACGATCCGGACCAGTCGATCGATATCTTCGGCATGATCCCGCACCAACTCCGAGAGTTTCTGAACCTGTCGCTCCAACCGTTCGAGCCTCCAGACGATATCTTTCATAGGGTTTGCATTCGCCCGCGGCCTGACCACGGGCTGAACCACGGTCTGATGTTTCATACACACTCCTTCATAACGGCGTGTTCCTCGCGCGACTCCCGGCATCTCTCCAACTGGTTTGTAGTATCATCCGCGCTGAGAGGGAAGTCAACGTTTCCGCTTCCTTTCTATTTGCCGGAGGTCCTGCTACAATCCGTTGCGATGGGCAAAATCTTCACGATGATCCTCGCCGGCGGCAAAGGCGAGCGGCTCTATCCGCTGACCGAACATCGTGCCAAACCCGCCGTTCCTTTCGGCGGCAAGTATCGCATCATTGATTTCACCCTGAGCAACTGCTTGAACTCCGGACTGCGTCAAATCGTCGTGCTCATTCAATACAAATCCCATTCGTTGGACCGGCACATCAGGACCGGGTGGAACATTTTGAATCCCGAACTCGGCGAATACATCGCGTCGGTACCGCCGCAACAACGCATCAGCGAAGATTGGTACAAGGGCACGGCCGATGCGGTGTATCAAAATCTCTTCCTGCTGGACTATGAGCGTCCCGAGTACCTATTGATTCTGGCGGGAGACCATATCTATAAGATGAACTACGCCGACATGTATCACTTTCTCCTGTCGAAGCAGGCTGACGCGGTGGTGGGCGCAATCGAAACTCCCCTGCAGGACGCCAGCCGGTTCGGTGTGATCACCGTGGATGAGGACGGCCGGATTCTCCGGTTCGATGAAAAACCGGCACAGCCGAAGCCGATCCCCGGCGATCCTTCCCAGGCGTTCGTGTCGATGGGCATCTACCTGTTCCGCACGGAGGTCATCCGCGAGCAACTCATTCGCGATGCGAAGGAAGGCACGAAGCACGATTTCGGCAGAAATATCATTCCTCGCATGATCGAAGGGTGCAACGTGTACGCCTTCAAGTTCCAGGATGAAAACAAGAAGGCCGTGAAATACTGGCGTGACATCGGCACGTTGGACGCGTACTGGGAAGCGAATATGGATTTGATAGCCGTGGATCCGTTGTTCAACCTGTACGATCAGGATTGGGCGATTCGCACCTACCAAGGTCAATTTCCGCCGGCGAAGTTTGTGTTCGCGCAGGACTATCAGGGCGGTCGCATGGGCGTGGCCCTCGATTCCGTCGTCTGCGGCGGCTGCATAATTTCTGGAGGACGCGTGCAGAACTCCGTCTTGTCACCCGACGTCAGAGTGTACGATCATGCGGAAGTCCGCGAATCGGTCGTCATGGAAAACGTCATCATCGGCGAGCACGCCCGGGTCCGGCGAGCCATCATCGACAAAGATGTCGTGATCCCTCCGAAAACTGAGATCGGTTACGACCAGACCGCCGACCGTCAGCGCTTCAACGTAACTGAGTCGGGGCTCGTGGTCATCTCAAAGGGAATGAAGCTTCATGCCTCCCTCCATCCATCCGGTTGATCTGATCTCGACTCTCCGCACGAAACATTTGACCCCTGCCATCGTGTTCCTGACCTCGAGGCGTGCGTGCGACGAGGCCATGCAGGCCTTTGAACACAGTCAGATCACCCTTCCTGCGTCGCGGCAAGAGCAGATCAACCGCGTTTTGAAAGAGGTCATTCACCAATACCCGAGCATCGCCGAGCATCCGCTCCTTACGACCGTTCAACAGATCGGCGTGGCGGCGCATCATGCCGGACATCTTCCTTCCTGGAAGATCGCGGTGGAAGAGCTCATGCGCAATGGCTGCCTCGACGCAGTCTTTGCCACGACGAC
>DAISKX010000369.1:0-4592 GCA_036820725.1 Nitrospiraceae bacterium | reverse complement strand
AGGAAGAAGGATTGTTCGAAACCAGGACGGAGGCCCGCGACCTGAAGCGGGTCAGAGACCAACTCCGAGGGCTGTTCTCCTTCGAGGAGCGAGCGCGCGAGCCGGTCAGCCCCTCGTGATCAGTCGGAGGGTCTGGTCTTTTGTTCGACCAGCCGGGCCATTGAAGAGAGATCCTTGAAGTTTTCCAATGCGACTTCGCGGTCTTCGATGTGGATCCCGTAGGTCTGCTCCATGAAGTTCACGACCTGAAGCACTACGAGTGAGTCGAGGATGCCCTTTCGAAACAGGTCGTCATCCGGTTCGAGCGATTGATTCCCGTCGTCGGGCAGGAATTCCTTCTCGATGAAAGCGCGGAGGCGATGGAGTACACTCATGGGCTCATCTGAACGGATCTTCGAGGGCATCGGTTCCTGCATGTCGGTGCCGTATCTCAAATCGTTACAGTTGGTTACGGCGTTTAACGAAGGCCCAATGAAGATAATTCAACGCTCTCAATTGTCGAGTATCTCGGCAGCATTTTCCGTGCCGAGCGCCGGAGTCGAGGGTCAGGAAGTCAGGTGACGAAAACACTCAAAGCCAAGCTGGCTTCAAACGAGCTGACCCTCGGAGGCTGGATCATGATCGGCCATCCGGCTGTAGCCGAGATCATGGCGCGGTCCGGCTTCGATTGGGTAGCCGTGGACATGGAGCACTCGGCCATGACCACGCAGCAAGCTGAAGACCTGATCCGGGCGGTCGAAACGGGTGGAAAGCCGGCTCTCGTGCGCCTGACCAGCAACGATGAGAACCTGATCAAGCGGGTCATGGACAGTGGAGCCACGGGCATCATCGTGCCACTCGTCCGCACGGCGGAAGACGCTCGCCGAGCCGTGCAGGCCATCTATTATCCACCCAGAGGACGTCGTGGCGTCGGCCTTGCGAGGGCTCAGAAATACGGGGCCGATTTTGTCGGCTACATCCAATGGTTGGAGAAGGAAGCCGTCTGCATCGCTCAAATCGAGCACATCGAAGCAGTCGAGAACTGTGAGGCGATTCTCTCAGTTCCGGACATAGACGGCTACATTCTAGGGCCGTACGATATTTCCGCCTCTCTGGATCTCGCAGGACAGCTCGAACATCCCAGGGTTCTGGAGGCAATCGCGGCGGTTCGTGAGACCGCAAAGAGACTGGGAAGACCTGGCGGGATACATATCGTCGAGCCCGATGAGCTCAAACTGAGGCAGGCCGTAGACCAGGGCTTTACCTTTATCGCCTACAGCATCGACACGCGGATTATCGATACGGTGTGCAGAGCCGGGATCAAAGCCGTGAAAGGAAGGACATCATGAATGTCGTCGCTATCATTCCCGCCCGAATGGCATCCACTCGTTTCCCGGGGAAGCCCATGGCACCGATTCTCGGGTTACCGATGATCGGTCATGTATATCTGCGTACGGTCATGAGCGAAAGATTGTCTGACTGCTGGGTCGCGACCTGTGACGAAGTGGTCAAGGACTACATCGAATCCATCGGCGGCAAGGCAGTCATGACCGCCGATACTCATGAACGCTGTTCGGACCGATGCGCCGAGGCCATGCTGAAGATTGAAGAATCGACCGGCAGGAGAATCGACATCGTCGTCGTGGTTCA
Source organism: Nitrospiraceae bacterium (assembly GCA_036820725.1). Classification (GTDB taxonomy): domain Bacteria; phylum Nitrospirota; class Nitrospiria; order Nitrospirales; family Nitrospiraceae; genus DASSBQ01. The sequence goes on along the minus strand of DAISKX010000369.1, from coordinate 2,963 downwards.
AGGTGACGAACCGATGGTGACGCCGGCGATGATCGATGAGGCCGTCAAGGCCCTTCAGGACGCGCCCGAGGCCGGTGTTGCTTGTCTAATGGCGCCAATCGAGACGGCGGAGGACTTTCACAGTCCCGACGAGATCAAGATCGTGGTCGACAAGAAAAACCGTGCCCTCTACATGTCTCGGGAGGCCATTCCGACGGACAAGCGGGGAGGAAGACCCCCCCGCCTAAAGCAAGTCTGCATCATCCCATATACGCGCGAGTACTTGCTCCGCTTCAACGAAATGGCGCCGACGCCGCTCGAGATCGCTGAATCCATCGACCTGAATCGCTGCCTCGAACACGGCGATCCGGTCCAGATGGCTTACAGCCCGGATCCGACAGTGAGTGTCGATACGCCGGAGGACCTCGCTCAGGCCGAGGACGTCATGAAGAACGACCGGCTGATAGGCCTCTATCTGGAAAGTGCGGCCGCAAAGATCGACCCCTGAGCTGAGCCATCCAACAGGGTCCGGCCTCAGGTGGTTGCAGGCCGGACGAAGCCCTTTTCGCTCAGGAACGAAAGGATGCTGCGCGCGTTGTCTTCCGCGGTTCGGCCGACGGTATCGAGAACGAGGTCTGGGTCGATGGGCCGCTCGTAGGGATCATCGATCCCCGTAAAGCCGCGGATCTCTCCCGCCCTCGCTTTGGCGTACATCCCCTTGACGTCGCGAGTCTCGCACACGTCCAGCGGGGTGTCGACGAACACCTCCACGAAGTTGTCTCCCCCGACCATAGTGCGGACGTCGTTTCGCGTTGCCCGGTAAGGACTTACGGCTGCGCAGATAACGATCCCACCATGCCGCACGATCTCGCTCGCTACGAACCCGATCCGGTGGATGTTTCGATCGCGGTCCTCACGGCTGAAGCCCAAGCCATGCGAGAGGTGAGTGCGGACGATGTCTCCGTCCAGGACCGTAACTCGCCGACCATGCTCCAGAAGATGGATGGTGAGGATCTCCGCGGTCGTCGATTTCCCGGCGCCGCTCAGCCCGGTAAACCAGATGCACACGCCCTGTCGGTGCCGCGGGGGGTGGGAGTCGGCCAGGATGGCCGCCACCTCTGGACGCGTGAACCAATCAGGCAGCAGCATCCCCCGGTTCAGGTACTGCTCGCGGACCTGGGTCCCGGAGATGGAAGCCGTTACGGTGCCCTCCGCCACCCTCGACGCCTCCTCGTAGCGATCCTCGTCCGGTAGATAGACGAGCTCACCAAAGGGGATCGGTCGAACACCGATCTCTTCTGAAAACTCCTCCACCAGATCCTGTGCATCGTAGGGGCCATAGAAGGGTTTACCCTGAGAATCGACGCCCGGGCTCGCGTGGTCGCGGCCCACGATCAGGTGGTTTGCGCCGTAGTTCCTGCGGATGACCGCGTGCCAGAGGGCCTCGCGCGGACCCGCCATCCGCATCGCGAGCGGCAAGAGCGCCAGCAGAATCCTGTCCGGCTCATAGTGATGAGAGGCCAGCACCCGGTAGCTTCGGACGCGCGTGAAATGGTCGACGTCGCCGGGCTTTGTCAGACCCACCACGGGATGCAGAAGAAGCGTCCCGTCGACCGCTTCGACGGCCCGCTTGGTCAGTTCCTCGTGCACTCTGTGCAAGGGATTTCGAGTCTGGAAGGCGACGACGTCCGGATGGCCCATCGCCGCCAACCGCCCGCGCGTCTCCGCGGGGGTAAGGCGCAGGCTCCGGAAGTCGTAGTGGCGGGGAAGCTGAAGCACCTCGAGCTTGCCCGAGACATTGTAAGGTCCCCAATGATCCATCTCTGCAACCAGCGGGTGGCGCGGGTCCGTCGTCCCGAAGACGGTCCGGGCCACTTCGTCCCGGTTCCACGCGTAGATCTCCTCCACGGTCAGAATCCCGAGGATCTCGTTTTTCGGATTTCTTAGCGCGATCTGTTGATCGAGCGCTACCGGATCGTCAGCCGTCACGGGCAGCGTGATCGGAATCGGGAAGACGTGGCCGTCCGGCAGGCGCATCTCCTCCAGCACACGGCGGTAATCTGCCTGTCCCATGAAACGGTCGAGGGGCGAGAATCCACCAGAGGCAAGGACCTCCAAATCGCAGACCGTGCGCTCGGAGACCTGGATCGATGGCATCGTCGTGGTCCTGGCCTTGAGCTCCTCGGCCGCTTCGGGCGAGGCGGTAAGATCTACGAGCTTCCCGCCATAAGGCGGGATCAGAGTCCGCGTCCGGGACATGACCGTATCAGAAGCAGTGCCCATGCGTCAGCTATCCTCCGAATGATTGTTTTGTTTTTATGCTTCGAGCGATCGACCGATTTCAAAAACCTTCGATGAGACACCTTGCCAGATCTCGGAAGAGGCGGCGAAGATTCCCTTCGGTTGACGAGGTCCTTCCTTGCCGTATCGTAGTTCCTCTCCCACACAATCGGTAACGCACCCTCCCGCTCCGCGCAGGATCGCCTCGGGGGCGCAGGTGTCCCATTCGTTCAGATAGGGGACCGGGTGGACGTAAAGGTCCGCCCTTCCTTCCGCAATCAGAGCACATTTCGTGCCGACCGAGCCGGAGAGAACCGTTGCCGAAGGCTTCAAGGCGCGTTCCAAGCGCTCGAGGCGCTCGTCGGGGTGAGATCGGGAGCGGACGAAGCGCAATCCGTTCCGCTCGGAAGGAACTCTGAGGCGAGTCGGCTCTCCAGCCGGGGCTTCCATGTCGATTCTCCAAGCCGCGACATCCGTCACGCCCAGATAGAGAATCCCCGGATCGGGACGAAACACCGCGCCGACCATTGCCCGCCCGTCGATCGCGAGCCCCACCATGACGCAGAACTCGCCAATCCTCAGGATGAACTCCTGCGTCCCGTCCAGCGGATCGACGATCCAGAAACGGCCGGTAGGCTCGGCGATGTGATCGCCTTCCTCGCTGAGGATCGGCTCGCCAGGCCGAGAGGCGCGCAGCAACTTCT
>DAISKX010000368.1:0-4600 GCA_036820725.1 Nitrospiraceae bacterium | reverse complement strand
GCAGATAAGAAACCCCCTTATAGCTTTCATCTCGCAGCATCCGCTCGCGCTCGCCCTCCAGGCGTTCCGACTCTTTCGCAAGAGCCTCCTCTATAGGCAGATCCTCGAAGCCGTGCCGGACGTTATGGAAGTAGTGAGAAAGCGCTCGGTCGGTGGGGTTCCGCAATACCGCGATGAGTTTGGCATCCGGAAGAAGCTCCGCCATCCGTTTCGGAACCAATGGATGGAATAGGTAATTCGGTGTTCCCTCCCCCACGACTCTCCGATCGCCATTTCGATCCGATTTCCTAAACTGGCGAATCGGAAAATCAGTCCGATACCACAAGAGACCACGATGGTAGTGTGTATCGAAGAAATGCTGCTCCTTCCTCGATACTCCCATGACGATGTGCTCGTGTTGGGCCAGGTAGTAATGGAGGGATGTCGAGCCAGCCTTCTGCGCGCCAATCACGACAAAGTCGGGAAGGTTGCGTAATGGCGACGTGGCGAATCTCGCGGCTCCACCGAAGAGGACCGCTCCCATGCTCGAAACGCCTCTCAGGGATACTATCGGGCCGCCTGCGCGATGCCGAACCGTTTTCAACAGTTTCCAGGTGAACGGTGGACGAAGATTGACAGCCATGAAGATCTGCTCGTATTGTCCGGTGAAGTGTTAAGAAATGGATTCAGAACCAGGCGAGTTACTAGCAAGTTCCTCTTCTGCAGGGCCGTTCAGCGTGTAGTCGGAGAGTATGGCCTCTTCATACTGGCGCACCAACGAAGTGACCTCGAAGTTGGCAGCCGTTTCCTTTGCACGTTCCGAGAAGCTCTGACGCAACTCGGGATCACAGATCAGCGTATCGATCGCCTCGGCTAACCCCTGAACGTCTCCGACTGGGACCAAAAGCCCGTTCAGCCCGGGCTCAATGATCTCTGAAGGTCCAGACGGGCAGTCCGTGGAAACGACAGCGCTACCACAAGCCATGGCTTGAATCAGAGAGCCAGGAAGTCCCTCAAATCGCGAGGAAAGAACGTAAACGGTGCATCGCTGCATATAGGCAAATGGGTTCTTCACGAAACCTAGAAACTGCACGTCCTCTTTGACGCCGAGATCCTTTGCCATCGCTTCCAGTTTCGCTCGCAATTCACCCTCGCCCAGCACGATCAGTCGAACCGGACGTCGCTTACGCAGAAGAGCGAATGCGCGGAGCAACACCGGATAGTCTTTCTGCTTTACGAGCCGGCCGACGGCTAGAATGACCGGCACGCCGTCCTCCAACCAGGGATGCTCGAGCGAGTCTTGAGCGAGTTCCAGAAGGCTCTCGTCGACGATCGGATTGTAGATCTGAACGACGAGATCCGGCGGCAATCCCAGGGATTGAACCAAGTCGTCCGCTACCCCTTGGGAAACGGCAATGATGCGGTCGGCTCGTCGGTACAATGCTCGGGTAAGCGGTATTACTGGGATCCACCGTGATCTCCGCTCCTGTCGCACGGCCGAGAAGGTATTTCGCTCCGAGAGCAGAAGTCGTCGCCTGCGATCCGGAACCAGACGATGCGCCAGCGCGGCAACTTTATTCGCCCCCGAGGACGTGCATAGGAGAACATCGGGCCGTGCCCGCCGTAGGAGCCTGACGAGTGAGAGCAAGGCGTAGCGGAGACGTCGCGCCCCGAGCTCGATGACCGGGACATCGGAAGGCACGTCGTCCTTCCAGACGCCATCCCGCCTGAGTAGTACGAGTACCGGTTGAAACTTCCTCCGGTCGAGATGCCGCAGAAGGGTGAGGGTAATGCGATCTGCGCCACCCTCCCCGAGGGCCGGACGGAAAACAAACAGGCTCTTGCGCTCGCTCATCTCATATACCCGTGGATGTTCTGTGGGATATTCGGAATCGATTTGATCACGTAGATGAACTACTTGCAGTCGAGGAGGACGGGGTCTTCCAGGACCTCGAGCCGAGGGCGCGGGCCGGAATGCCACCCACGATCGAATAAGGGGCGTCGATGCTCTTCGTTACCACGGCTCCGGCCGCAACGACCACACCGTCTGCGATGTGAACCCCAGTGGTCACGACAACCCCGGCCCCGAGCCACACGTCATCGCCAATGACGATGTCGCCCTCGTGACGTGGTTGATGGGTCATGGGCATGTCCCGGCTCATTCCATGGTTACCCGCGAACATCATGACTCCCGGGCCCATCAGCAGGTTGGATCCGAGCCTGATGCATGAGTGGTCGCCCGCCCAGATGCAACACATGTGATTGATGTGCGAGTTCTCTCCAACGTAGACGTTCTGAGGGTTTCTAATAGACGCCGTGGGATGAATACGCGCGGAACCCGCCAGGTGGATCTTGCCGCGCCAGGCGACTTGGTCGTGGAGGTAGTAGCCGAGCCGTTCGGCGATAGACCTCAGGAAGTCGATGGAAAGCAGAGACCGCAAGGCCTCTAGTTTTTGGTGACGATTGGCATGGGCACCCATAGTCGTCTGCCTACCGATTTGCCTTGAGAAGCCCAAGTCGCTTTGATTCGACAAGACGCCGATAGATGTTCAGTTGTCTCTCAAGCACGGCCCGCTCATCGTAGAGTTCCATCGCTCGCTGGCGACCCCGCATTCCCATCTCTCGGGCATCTTTTGGATTCGACAACAGTTCCAGGATCGCCTCTGCTAGCCGGATGGGGTCGCGCGGCGGCACCAACAGACCTGTCTCTCCGTGGACCACCTCCTCGCGGGACCCGCGAACATTCGTAGCTACGACGGGGAGCCCTGTAGCCATGGCCTCGATGATCGATCGAGGCATCCCCTCTCCACCTCGCGAAGGAAGGACCATCAAATCCACGGCCCTCAATAGCCGAGGTACGTCATCCCTGAAACCCGTGAACTTGATTGCGTCTCGAAGGTCGTTGCCACCGATCACCTCTTGAATGAGAGGTTCGACCGCCCTCCGGGTGGCGACATCGGGGAAGCTCTTTTCCCCAATGATGAGCAGCTTGGCGGACGGCATTGTTGAACGGACCAAGGACATCGCCTCTATGAGCTCCAGGATTCCTTTGTCCCTCACGATCCGTCCCACGAAAGCCACAACGTGGTCGTCTGGGCTCAGGCCAAACTCTCGACGCACGTCGCCGTCGGGGCCGGGATGAAAGCGCGAGAGCTCGATGCCGTTGCCGATCCAGATCACTCGTTCCTCGTCGGCGATTTTGCTGCGAACCGCGGTTTCCGCGTCCTCGCCGCTCTGCGTGAAGATGACGTCCGTCCATCGAGCCAGGAATCGCTCCATTTGTCGGATAGCGAAACGCGCCCATGCGGGTCGCCGGATATCGAATTGAAAGCCATGTGATGTGTAAAGTATGACGGGAACCCCGGCGCGCCGGGCCGCAATCCGGCCCAGAACCTGGGCGACCGGCGTATGGACGTGCACGATGTCGTACTCGCGACTCCGAATCAATCTGAACAGCTCTACGAACGCCTTGAAGTGGGCCATACTCAGAGCACGTCGCTGGAACGGAATGGTGTGAACCTGAAACCCCGCCTCCCGAAGCTCCTCGACGTACGGGCCGTCGGCACAGGCGGCCTCGGAGGCATATCCCTCCTCCCGCAACGCTTCCATGATCCCTCTGAGGAGTTTTGCGAGTGCCGTATCTACCGTCGCCAGAGTCAGCACCCGCACGGGCCGAGAGCTATTGCCCCCGGAAACCAATCGTAGCTCTTGAGCGGTCGTATTAATCGAAGGGCTCATTTATCCACTGACTCTCGATGGTGTGCGTGTGTCGACCAGCTGCAGGATCAGTTCACCGATCGCCTCGGTCGCATTGCCGAAATTCGCGACCTGATCCTGGACGTAAGCACGGCGACGTTGCCGGCTCGCGGAAGGGTCGGTGACGAGTTCTTCCAATTGGTTCACGAGACGACCATTCAGCTCGAGTCCGGAAGCGGCGCCTGTCTCGACATAGTCGTAGATGTACCCAGCCCCTGGTACCGGCAACACCCCGACCGGTCGGTCCATCAGCATGGCTTCCAACCCAGCAGTCGATGCCATGATGATCACGCCACGTGATAGGTGAATCAGCGGATAGATCGGAGCGTCGGATATCAGTCTGACTCGCTTTGGATCCGCCGCTTCGTCAATCAGGGGCTGATACTCGGCCACCGACTCACCTCCATGAAGCTTGACGATGAGCTGGTAGGGCGTGTTCTCGAAAAAGGCGCGTCCCGCCCGCAGAAAATCGGTGAAGAGACGATGCTTTTCCTGTGTCGAACAGAGGCGTTGATTGTCGATGGGATTCGAGACAAAGAGCAGCGTGTCCGCGCCAATCCCGAGCTCTTCGGCTACACGATGTGCTGACTCGGTCCAGTCCCGATGCGCAAGTTCATCCAGCCTGGGATTACCCATCTGATGGATGCGGTCCGACGGTACGCCCACCCGCTCGAAGTAACGCGCGCTGGAACTCCCCCAGGCCGCCACTGCACTGGCGCCTCCCTGCCCGTACTGTCTGCCAACCGGCCGGCCAGGCTGCTCGAATCGAATTCCTTCCTGCATCAGCAGGAACGGAATTCCGTCCTTTCTTAGCCGCCGGACGATCCGGTAATACGGGAAAGCGACGTCGTTGGGTAGGACGACC
>DAISKX010000367.1:0-4600 GCA_036820725.1 Nitrospiraceae bacterium | reverse complement strand
ACTGCATGTCCAGATCGGCGACGACCGACCGGCCGGCGAACGTCTTGCCGAGTTGCCGGGCTACCAGCAACTGTTTGGATTTGCGCCCGCTCGATACAAAATCGATCCCGACGGTGCGCTGCACTGCGCGGGCTTCTGCCCGATCGAGCTCAGCGATCAGTTGTTCGGCGGACTGCACGCGACCCTTCGCTTTCGTCGTACGGGCTTTGGGACCGCGTCTGAGCCATTCCATTTCACGACGCACACGATTGGCCAGCGAAGCCTGATAGCCGGCCTGAGCCTGCAGCGCCGCGTCGCGTTGCTCGAGAAAATCACTATAGCGCCCCGTCGCTTCGAACAGTCCGTCGGGGTAGCAACGATTCAATTCCAGCATGCGCGAGGCGACCGCCTCCAAAAATCGTCGATCATGACTCACGACCAGAAACGCTTTGGCCTGCGACTTGAGGAGGGTTTCGAGCCAGAGAATGCCCTCGACATCGAGGTGATTGGTCGGTTCGTCCATCAACAGCACATCCGGTTCGAGCATGACGGCACGGACGATCGCGAGGCGTTTGCGCCATCCTCCCGAGAGGGTCGCGATCGGTTGATCGGCTTGTGGAAAGGCGCCGATGCTGATCGCCTTGGCAATATGCCCGGCGTGTTCGTGCGGATCGCGGTCGTCTTCCGCCAAGACCTGCAAGAGGATATCTTCGATCGTTCCGTCATGGGGAAACATCGGTTCCTGCGGAACATACCCGATGCGAATCTGCCGGCGTATCGTTCTCGTCCCACGGTCCGGTGTCTCGAGCCCGGCCAGAATCTTGAGGAGGGTGGACTTTCCGGACCCGTTGGGTCCGACAAGACCGACATGATCCCCTTCGAACAGGGCAAGGGACAGGTCGGTGAAGAGAGCCTTCACTCCGTAGGTCTTGCTGACCGACTCACAGCTCAAGAGAATGGTTGGAGGCATTCGTCTCAGACTCGATAGATGAGGCTCATCACGTGTGAAAAAGGCACGACGTTCGTTGTGGTGTCGTGCCCCTCACTGGAACTCAAAAGTATACGATGGGCGGAACTGCGGAGGCCAGGCAAATCATAGGAATTGAGTCCGGTTGACCGGTGGGCTGGGCATTCGTGACGCATTCCCAGGCACAGGCGCTGGCCGGTCAGCGCCTGTGAATTGACCACGCAAACAATGAGGATTAGGCTGCCACCACACCCAATAGGGAGGGAGGGCCATGAGCACAAATGCCGACGAGATGGTGGGGACGGACGACACGGGGATGCACGAATCTCCTCTTTATGATGACCATGAGTTGAACCGGCGCGGATTCCTGGCGGGGCTGGTTGCTGTGGCAAGCATGGCGGCGGTTGATCTCGTGGTGCCGTCAATCGATCGGGCCGATGATGGTCCCATCGCGGATCCGACCCGTGTCCCTGGAGTTGCCCCGAGTTCTTATGGCATACGATCGCGGTTCGAGACCGCCACAAGAGCGTCCGGATTGTCCCACTCGTTGACTCCCTATCAAACGCTGCACGGGATCATTACGCCCTCGGCTCTGCATTTCGAGCGGCATCATAACGGCGTGCCGACGATCGATCCTTCCGTGCATCGGCTGCTGGTGCACGGGTTGGTCGCTCGACCGCTGACCTTTTCCATGGATGATCTCCTCCGGTTCCCCTCGGTGACACGGATGATCTGTATTGAGTGTTCTGGAAACTCGGCCGGAGAGTGGACGGCTCCCGCTGGGCGAACGGTGCAGGAGACGCATGGGCTCATGAGTACGAGCGAATGGACCGGCGTGCCGCTCGGCACCATTCTGGATCAGGCAGGGGTGCAGCCGGATGCCGCGTGGATGTTGGCGGAGGGGAGTGATGCGGCGGCCATGACACGCAGTCTACCGCTCGCGGATATGATGAACACCGCATTGTTATGCTACTCCCAAAATGGCGAGGCGCTCCGCCCAGAACAGGGGTATCCGCTCCGGCTGATCGTTCCGGGCTGGGAAGGGAATACGGCGATCAAATGGGTGCGTCGGCTGAAATTGGGCCCGGAGCCGTTTATGACGAGGGAAGAAACCTCCCACTACACCGATCTGTTGACGGAGGGAAAAGCGCGTCAATTCAGTTTTGTCATGGAGGCGAAGTCCGTGATCACCAGTCCTTCCGGAGGCCAAGTGGTGCGGCCCGGATTCGTTGAAATCCGCGGCGTGGCATGGAGCGGACGAGGGCTTGTTCGTCGGGTAGAAATCAGCGTCGATGGTGGCACGTCATGGGCCGATGCCCAGCTTCAAAGTCCGGTTCTGCCGTATTGTCACACTCGCTTTCGTTACGCATGGCAATGGAACGGTGAGGCTGCCGTCTTGCAGAGTCGGTGTGTCGATGAGACGGGATATCGCCAGCCGACGAGAGCTGCCTTGGTCGCTGTGCGCGGAGTGAACTCGAAGTATCACTACAACGCCATTCAGAGCTGGCGGCTTGCACCAGACGGGAACGTGACCAATGTCCATGTATAGACCGTCTAGGCAGGGAATGTTTCTGCCGCCCGTGACTATTCAGGCGATGGTGCGCGCAACTAGTGCGGCCTCCGCTGAACAAACGTACGGATCTATATCTCCGGGTCGGGGCATCCGGCGATGGACAAGGGGATTTCGTCGCTATTCTTCACAAGCAATCGCGTTCCCTGATGATCGACTGCATGCCTTTGTGCGAGCAAGACGTCGGACGATCTCTCGTGCGATCATGCCTGGGCATTCCGGACATTCCTAAACAGTTAGACTAGCATTACGCTCGTGGACGCTCCCGCAGCCCGCGTTTCCATTCCATGACATATGGAACGTTCCGATGGACCGTTTCATGGCTGATTCTCCGTCATTCCAGGAGGTATCTCGATGCGATCAGGTGTGGGTTGGTATCTCGCGCTGTGGTCCATCCTGTCGGTGGGCATGCCGAACCCTTCACTCGCCGAAGGATTGGATTGCTCAAAGCATGATGATGCCAAAGCCTCATTCATGCTGCGAGCCTTTACGCTGACCTCGATGACGGTTCGGTCCAAGGCGCCCGACTATTCACTTTTAAAAGGGCAGTGGGTCATGGGCGACGCGATAGGCACGCTGTCGCCAAACAAAACCTGGTGACAGGTGCGTCTCGGCGCACCTGTATTGGGCGGGTGTGATCAGGGACTTTTTCAACATTCCGTTAGGACTGATGGGACGACTGCAGTTCGATCATTGTACTATGGGCTTCGTCGATGACACGGTTGAGTGACTGTAAGGGGGTCATGCCATCCGCGTACATCCCTGCGTACCGCCCCTGCATGTGCTGATAGAATGCGACTCGCTGGTCCTCGGGAACACCAAGCAGCGTAGCGAACGATGTCAGGTATTCACCTCGGCCTTGAGCCACGTCCGATTTCAGACTGTAAAAACTGTACACTGAAAACGCGCGTGCTTTCTGCTCGGCTTTGACAAACCCATCTGCCGTGAACAATGCCCCAGGCGTCGTGCTGGACGTTATTTCCTTTGTTGGTTCGGTAAACTCGGAAGTCGCACCGCTGACCCCGCCTGAAATATCCGATGTAGCATCAAACGGAGCTTTCGTGAGTTCGGTTGTTGCGTCGGTGACACAGCCTGCAGACCCGACGCACACAAGAAACACAAAAACAAAATAGGAAACATGTTTTAAGTGGTTCATGGCAGTCCTCGCGTGAGACTTTGAAAGGTTAGCCGGACGCGTAGAGTATGTCAGGACACATTTCCTGTTCCCTACTGGGGCTTACCCTAGTTTGTGAGTTGAGCGGCCCTGAAAACGAGCATTATCGACGCGGCCAGACTGGCGGGCTGCCACTCAGTCGGTCGACATCCTATAAGGATGCCTCTCTTCTTCGCGCCTCCACGTGTAAGACACTGCGGGCTCACGGGACACGGCCAGCTCACCACTCGCGGGCGTCCACAAGAGGTCCAAGACACTGCCGACTCGCGGGCGCGCACAGACATAGTACTCGTTAGTCATCGCACCGTGGCGCCTGGCATAGCGTCTTGGCGGTTTCGTCACGAACTCTCATGAATAATCCGGTTTATGCGCGGATCTTTGGCAATAGTGGGAATACCAAGGCGAGTCACATCAGAAGGAGGTTCGCGTCAAAACGTGGCGCCAAGGTTATCAGGGTCCGGGGCCATGCCGTCAGCAAAGCTTGTCGCGAGCGACCGGCTTTCCACGAAGATGATGCCCCGGTCGGTGCGGCTATCATAGGTGAGATTGATCTCGGTCTCGTCCCCGCGCCAGTTGGCCTGCTTCACAAATTTTCCGGCAATCTGTCCGGGCGTTCGATCCAAGAGGCCATGCTTCGACTCAAGAAAACTGATGATCTGCTGATGGGCATCAGAACCGTGGTAGCGAATCGTCACCCGGCCGAATTTTCCATCGATGGTGACGAATCGCATGGAATCCAAAGGGGTAGGTCCCCAGGGAGGCGGGCCTTGTTTCAGCTCATACCCCTTGACGCGGCGGCCATTCTCCACCAAGATAAATTCGGCGGATTCCGAAAACGCCACGCCCCAGGGGATTCCCTCAAACCCCTTCGGATCATCCTTCATCGGTACGGCATCGGCTCGGATGGGAC
>DAISKX010000366.1:0-4632 GCA_036820725.1 Nitrospiraceae bacterium | reverse complement strand
TTTTGCACACTCTGTAGCTGGTGGGGTCGGCTGGGTCCAGGAGATCCGAATCGTATCTCGATGAAAAATACCCGAATTTCGGCTTCCCCAGTCTGTATGTGTATGTATGATTGAGCAATTGTGATCAGCTTCCATCCCGCCAATGGATTACGCTCACCTTTGTGGTTCAGCGGATTCGCGGCTTCATCATGTTCCGCGGGGCATTCCCACAAGGAGAGAGGTCTATCGCGATGTTATCTGGGAGCGCATGCGGGACACTAACAAGGAGATAAGAGTATGAAACCGAACCAATATCTATGGGCTGCCCTCATTTTCCTCTCTCTTGGCTGTGAGAGCATCCCGACGGTGACGAGGACCGGTGATGTTAAAGACATCATCATTGGGGATAGGCTGTCATCAACGGAACTGATGGTCAGCCCAGGTGATGAGGTGCGGTGGGTCAACAAGAGGACTGCCCCTGTGAGGGTCGTGTTTCTCGACCCGGTGCCGGACAAGCGGCTGTCGTGCAAGGACAATTTCGGTGGATGGCTGACGCCTAGTGATACAGCCAAGCTAGATACAAATGAAACCGCCAGCGTCTGCTTCCGAGATCCCGGCTATGTTCGGTATACCGTCAGGATGAAATCGGCCACGCCAGCGGGCGATATCAATGTTCCAGGGGTGGTGAAGGTTGGAGGAGTGAGCGGCCAGCCTGGCACAGGCGACCCAAACTCAACCACGACCACGACGACCACCACGATCACGACTCCCTCAAAATAGGCGCAACAGTGAAAGTGCTTTTTCAGATTCTGAGGGTGGCTTAGATAAATCTCTGAGCGCCGGGAGCATTGATCCTCCTTGGAGATGGCCCTAGCATTGTCAATGCGAATCAATCCAGGCCTTCGCATGCGCTAAAGTACTGCTTCAGCGCATGTCCTGCTATCCCACACCCAGCCGGAGTGTTTCATCCACCGAACGGCTCGATGGCATTGAATCTTCCGCTTTTCAGCATGTTGCGTCGCACATCAAACTGATCGAATGCCTCTACAACATCGATGGCCTGCAGATTATTGAAATTTATCGAAGTCCATTGCTGCCGGCTGACTCGAATGCTGTACACATATTCATCGTTGATTTGGCCGGTCGCAGCGTTGAGCCGCTGGGAGTATCCAGACAATGTGACGGTCTGAATAGAAGCCAGAGCGGCAAAGGCTTCTCCTATCATACGAAAACCGATGCTATGAACGTGCCGCATATAGAGCTGCGCGTGCTTTGTCTCCGACAATTCTTTGATGATGAGTTTCCATCCTCTGCCGTTATACGTAGCGGTCCGCCGTGGGAGATCTTCGATTTCTGGTAGATCTACGTCAATAGCGACGGATTGATGATCGTTCCACACTTCGATTGCGACGGTGGTTTCTCGCGGCCACTGAATCGATTGGAGACGTTGTTCAAGAAACCCCCGCATGGCTTCAGCGTCGGAGAGTAATTTCACTTGCACGAGGTCCCGTTTCTTCTGTTCTTTGGCCTCATGGGCCGCTTTCATTTTCTTCCACATCCGCATCCGATCATGGTATTCCGAGACTTGAGCGTCGTTGTGTCGGGCCAAACGGCGCTTCACCCAGGGGAAGAGACGACCCCACAGGCTCAGCTCTTTCATCATGGGAAATACGGGCACATCTTCCAGGAAAGTTTCCGGCACATAGCTCGGATTGGCATGTGGAGGCGGGGTGGCAAGGTGGAGGGATTCCAGGCTCTCCATCTTCTCAGTGAATTCTTTGCAACCATTCACAAGCAGTTCTTTGATCGCGGCTCCTTGCTGATCTTTGACCCGGGCTTCTAAATGAGACACAAGCGGGGTTCCTTCAGCATCTGTAAACCGCAACGTGCCGTCCTCGCTGACCGCGATATGGGCATCCATCAGCGATTCATCGGAAGTGGCTTCAGATCGGGCCTGACGAGGGGAGTGATTACTCTGGCTTTGGAAGGAAAAGCTGCCAGGTAGGTCAAGATTGCGGCGGATGTTCCGTCGTCCCAGATTAATGGAGGCTCCAAGGGGGCCCACGGACCAACTGAACCCACTTCCGCTCATGTTCAGGCGCAGACCAGGAGCCAGCTTGAAGCTCTTACGAAAGCGCAACCCCATAGAGATCCTCAAGATACAAACAAAGGTATCCGTCGCTATTACTTCTCCTTCGGTAACAGCCCTGCTTATTAACTATGAATGATGACCTGTCTCGCCTTTCTTCCCGCGATGCTTCTTCAATAACTCCAACATTCCCGTTTCAGGCAAGCCCTCTCAATTAGGCGCAATATTAGCGGAGTGAAGCGGCTTTTCTCCATTCCCACTGCGGCACCGGTTCTTTGTCAGCCCATAGTCCTCGCTTCGCCAATCGTGCCTCATCCTCCAGATCTCCCAGACTTACGTCTTTGGAATACTTCCTGTACCACCACGCCTGCCCTGCCTTCAGCAGCTCCTGATTCAAACTCCTGCCATCCGGCAAGATGACCTTGGCCGAGATCCGGCCATACCGATCACGGCCGATCTCGTGAACGGTGACCGCTTTTCCGAAGCCTGCTCCGATGTGAACTGCTTGGCCCGTGTGCCGGGCTGTTTCTTCTCAGGGCAGTCAATGCCATTCAACAAACCTGCTCCGCCTTCCCGTGGTGCATCACACGGAGCGAATCGCGATCCATGACGCCCACCACTTGGCCAGTGAAGTCAGCATAGGCGATGGCTGGATACAGCGAGCTTATGAGAAAGATGGTAGGGACTAAAGAGTGACTGAGCGGCCATTGCATATAGTCTTGTCTTATGGACTTAATAATCAAAAGGCAAGCAGCCTTTCGCATAGGGAGACCGCCATGACTCGCGGGCACGTATGATCACGCGAACAGCCGGCCTCACAGTCTCAGCAGTGGCACGTGGCGTTTGGCGAGCAGGAAGCCTATTCCTGTTCTTCGTCGGTTGCACAGGGTCGTCGTTTCAGCTGGCTCCCATAGTCCCCACGAAGCAACAACTTCCCTATACCGCGCAGTTGAGGCTGGCAGAACTTGCCGCCTATACCGTGGAGCCAGGCGTAACATTGAGGTCCGATCCGCAACTTCAGAATTACGTGACTCGGCCAGCCTCCACACCGTTCCTGTCGGCGAAGCAATGGGAACAAACGGTTCTCGACTACATGAGGGCCCGCCAAACCTTCCACAAGGTGGTCGAGAAGGGTTCCGCAGATATCGGGATAGATTTACGCGTCTTCGTATACATCGATCCCAGCGTCCAGAGTGAGTTCAGCCACACATATATTGCACGCGCTGATGCGTCGGTGACCGACCCACACACAGGCGGAGCCATCGCCAATTATTCGGGATTCGGCAAGGCGACTGGCCAGGGATCGAAGGATTCGAAAGAAGCCGATGAAGGCCTGACCAGGAAGTCAGTGCGGGCAGCCCTCAACGACCTGTTCTCGAAGATCGAAACCGACAAACGCCTCGTACCGCTCTAGGCAGCGTCTCTCACTGAGTCTTGACACGCGATCAAGTCATACAGCCGTCGCAGTTTCCTTGCCTTTAACATGACTACAGGAAACCACACCATGCGCAAACTGGCTACTACCACCGCCATATCACGCTGCTGGTTTCTTCTGGGCAGCGCGGGCACCGCCGCTGCCGTCATCCTACCGGCGGCTACAGTGGTTGCAGGGGACCAAACAGGCCAGTGCTTTCTACCTCTTCGAACCCGAGCAAAGGAACCCACACCATGAGCACGATCACGACTAAGGACGAGACACAGATCTATTACAAAGACTGGGGCAGCGGGGCGTGGGCAGCGATACGGGACGAGCCATCGAAACGATTAGGCACTTTCTGCTGACTCATGGGCCAAGCCGCCTCATGAATCCAAGCGCCTCTTCCGATCGCGTCATCAACTTGGCCGGATACAAAAGACGACACCCATTTCTATCTGACGCCTTCGGCCTTCAAGGAGGCCTGCAGGGGGCACGACATCATCGATACCGCTCGGCTCTTACATACTCATGGCTTGCTAGGCAAGCCTGATCAGGATCGTTTCACCAAGCGTATCTCGGTACCAGGTGGAGGCAGGCCCCGCTTATATGCGATCACGATGGCTATATTAGACATCGAGGCAGCCACTATTGGACCGGGCGGCTGTCACGCGTTGACTGTGGGTCGGTTAGCCTGGAAGGACAATCTGTCCATATCCAGCGCCATATATCTCTTCATTTGGACATAGGTTCAACCGTTGTGGCGCGATTACGCAGACTTTTTATACGGTCTGCATCTTGCGTGGCATCTTGCTATGGATTGTTTGTCAGACCTATTGGACACCAACAAGGAGACAAGACAATGAAATCGAACCAATATCTGTGGCTGGCTCTCCTTTGCCTTTCTCTTGGCTGCGAGAGCATCCCGACGGTGACGAGGACGGGTGATGTCAAAGACATCATCATTGGAGATAAACTATCAACCACGGAACTGCTGGTCAGCCCGGGCGATGAGGTGCGGTGAGTCAATAAGAGGACCGCACCCGTGAGGGTCGTCTTTCTCGACCCGGTTCGGGAAAAGCAGCTGTCGTGCAAGGACAATTTTGGTGGATGGGTGACCTCTGGTGATACAGCCAAGCTAGATACGAAT
>DAISKX010000365.1:0-4642 GCA_036820725.1 Nitrospiraceae bacterium | reverse complement strand
GTGGGTTGATTACCGAGCTTAGTTACAGATGAAGCGGTCATGCTCTTCTTCGCATTCGTCGCAGTCTTATGTTTCGGACGAGCCTGCTTTGCAACCGCTTTCGATCTGCGAGCCCCGGACACAGTCCTCCGAACGGACTCCCGAACCTTTTGAGCATGTTCAATCCGAAGTGCCTCCCTCGGCACATTTTCTTTCCCACTCACAAGGCATGGCAACATAAGAGCTATACACAGCGTGAGGTACGAGAGATTTCTAGACGCCTGACATTTCAACCGTTTTTGCATGTGTATAAGTGTAGCAGGCCAAGTTATTTGTGATGGATTTGAATGATCTTCACAGATGGGCAATTTTCGACGATCGCTGAGGCAAAAATCGCCTTTATGGTAGAGGTCGCACCTTCTCGAGGGAATCAGATTGCTGTTCAATGGAATTGTCATGCGCTTGTCAAATCCATGACAAAGATTCCGATATAGTAGGACAAGTTGGTCCCAAGCTTGAGCATGGTCAAGAAGGGGACAAGGCTCCCTGATGCTCCTCACCAGCTTGGATTGGACCTGCTTCCTGCACTGTAAGTTCCATATCCCATTGAGTTCCGTGGACAAAGACTCCAACTGCGCGAAGCAGGGGCTGTTGTTTGGATTGGAAGCGGTGGGAGATGTAGGGCTAATTTGAGGAATCAAGGGGCAATTTGGCTTGTGACAAGTCTCAGAATTTTCTTTATTGACATGGGCCTGGTCGATCCGGCACAAGTCACACGATGAAAGTCACTCGACCCATCACATGAGGGCCTGGGATATGCAAGGCGGGATATGATCTTACGGATCCTAAGGAAAAGAGCCACCCTAAAGAGCCTGTTACATTCCTCCGAAAGCTATATAGCTGTTCTTATCGATAGGAGGTAGATTTGCCTGTACTAGCTCCAAAACTGGAATTGAGTTCCACATTGGTAGACATCCACCCTTTCATACAGATCGAAGACCGATCGACTCAACATATCGAATGTCGTAGTTATGTATGGATGCGCCTCTGTCCTCAATGCCGACAGAAACTGTGGAAGAGAGAGCCTGAAGAATCATGGGTTTGCACATGCAGTTGGGGCTCCTCATAACGTGGTAGAATTGAAACAACGGGAGGTGTGGTTAAATGGTTCCCCTCTCTATGCATGATCTGAAGGGCGGGTTTTTCCTAATAGCCAGCTTTGGGCTTCTTGCTATAATTTGCGCGGTCGCGGCTTTAGGAACAATCATGCGACCCCAACGGTGGTGCGAGCGACAAACCAGGCTGGTCGTTTGATTCGGCTCTCATAGAATCCGGAGTGCGACCCACTGCTGTCGAACTCTAGTCTTCCTCACCGATCTCAGTTTCCTGACCGATATGCGTTCAGTCTTCAGATGATGTTTGCCGCGCATTCGTCTTCTGATCTGCAAGAACCAGCACGCACATTCCACTGACGTCAAGCTTGCTAGCTCCCCGATCACCAGCAGACCATGGTCTTCCGAGCCTCCCGATCGGCATGCCACAGGGTACGCCGGCTCACATGCGCCTTGTGATGTATTGCGATAAACTCGCTGAATCCTGAACCATTCAAACCTTCTCGTCTTTGCTGAAACCAGTTATGCTGTAGACTGCCCATCAGCAGCCATGCGACTTTGATTAAGGTAATCGCCGCCAATGCCTTCCTCTCGTTGATCTCGGTCTATACCGGGTGACTACAGATTCTAAGAAGGAACCTGAGCAGCCGAAAACACTCACATCCAGACATTATGGCTGAACCATTGTTGAACATATTGAGTCAGCCCCGCAGTTCAAGCCTGGCAAAAAAGAATTGCCGCTTATCGACGAGGCGCATGGCGAGACTGTTTCTTGAGGGTGTCATGTACTTTCCAGGTAGCTGTTCGGGTTGAAGCCTAGGCGTTCCCATGCTAAGAAGGGCAGTACTCATACCGTGCCGTTGTATAGCCAGACGAGTACCTGAGATCCGGTGGAATGTTCCGAGGCGATGAGGATAGTGTAATGCCCAGAGCGATGCATTCAGCGGTACGCGTACTTCTCGTCGAAGACCATGAGGTAGTCCGGGAAGGGTTGCGTGCCCTTCTCGAACGGGACCCAAGTATCCGCGTAGTCGGCGACGTAGGAACAGCGACCGAAGGTGTGCATGCAGCTCAAGAACTTGCCCCGGACGTCGTTGTCATGGATGTCCGCCTTCCCGATAGAAGCGGCATCGAAGCATGCCGTGAAATTCGGGAACAAAGACCGTCTACCCGCATAATCTTTCTGACCTCTTTTACGGACGATACTGCCGTGATTGAAACGATTCTCGGAGGAGCAAACGGTTATCTCTTGAAGAGAGTCAATGCAACTGGCTTGACTCGAGCCGTCCATACCGTCGCCGCGGGACAAACCATTCTGGATCCGGTCGTACGAGACGCCGTGATGACCAAGGTCGATACTGTTCATGGCCATGAAGGAAGTCGTCTCCTCGCAAGGCGGTACAAGCTGTCTCCTCAGCAGACCCGAGTTTTGGCCTTGGTCGCGGAAGGGAAGACCAATAAGGAAATCAGTCACACACTCAACCTCAGCGAAAAGACCGTCAAAAACTACGTGCGATTTATTTTTCATAAGCTGGATTTTACGCGGCGGTCGCAGGCGGCAGCTTATTTTGCCCGAACCTCCCTTAACTAGTAACTAGGTACGGCCACGAGCGGCTTTTGCCCACTCCGTCTTAGAGTCAAAATACACTCTTTCCGGTACCCGACGAACCTGGTAATGGACCATTACATCGTCTACAAGAACAGGATGGCATTCATTGTTTCACTGCTCCTGCGATTGAATGAGACCTCGCTACACACATCTCCTACACCGCTCAGTCCTGCAAGCCGTGGGAATGATGCAACATGTACCCGAGTTGTGACTGTCAGTTCATTGCCGGGCGACAAGACCGTCACAAGTCACCCGTCTGAGCAGTTGCGCCGCCTGTAGGAGCACAAGGGCAAGCTATGTGAGGAGAACATACGCACAATGAAACGTACTACCCGATCGTCACATCCCAAAAGCGGAAAACCGAGTAGAGAACACGGCACCCCGCCGTTCCCCACTGTCAGACCCCTTCGCAGTATCACCCCACGAGAGACGCAAATTTTACAATTGATCTGGGCCGGCTACATGAACCGCGACATCGGCCACCGTCTTAAGATCAGCGTGAGAACGGTCGAAGCGCATCGTTCGTCGATCATGCTGAAATTGGGTGTGTCCAACACCGCACAGCTGCTTCGGCATGCCATACAGCTCGGGTTTATCAAAAGCGGTTCTTCTTACTAGATCGGCGTCGCGCCGCTGATTCGGTGTGCTTCACTGGCGGGGACATCGTAGAATGCCTGGCACCTTGGTAGATAGAAAAGATTGGTTTTGCCGTCAACGGGGTCTTGTCAGGCTCCTCGGACTTGGCCTACTCTCGAAGTGGAGACCGTTCACATGGATGAAAATGAGCGGTTAATCAAAACCAAAGAACATTGGGCCAAGGCAAGGCGCGGCGGCGAAGAGCGGGAAGTATTTCACGAAGGCGATGATCGGCTACCGCCGGGGCAACATGTGGTCGAAACATGGCCGGTACTCGATTTGGGCCGAAAACCGGATATTCCCCATGCGGAATGGAAGCTACGCATCGAAGGATTCGTCGCGCATCCGATCAGTTGGACCTGGGAGCAATTCCTAGCGCAGCCCCAATTCAAACACACGTCGGACTTTCATTGTGTGACAAGCTGGAGCCGCTTCGACAACGAATGGGAGGGAATCAGTTTCAAACATCTACTCGGCGTCGTGCAGCCACTGTCGCTGGCACGATTCGTTCTATTCTCCTCCTATGACGACTATACAACCAGCCTTCCATTGGAGGCCTGTGATGACAGCGATGTCCTGCTCGCGTACAAATGGAACGGCAAACCGCTATCGAAAGAGCACGGCGGTCCCGTGCGCGTGATTATCCCAAAACGCTATGCCTGGAAAGGCGCTAAGTGGGTGAAAGCGATCACCTTCTCGGATCGAGATGAAAAGGGATTTTGGGAAGTGCGCGGCTATTCCAATACCGCTTTCCCCTGGAAAAACGACCGTTATGGGTGAGCCTCTCATCCCGCAGCATTGAATCGAGCACCAACGGACCAACGTTCATGTCTCCAGTGTCGGTGAACGTGCCTTCGAGTGATCGAAGGTGATATCCCTTTCCCCCCCCCATAAGGAATCGGCCCAGCCGCTCACTTGACCCATAGTGTTGACCGCTCTATCCTGGCACGTTAATCACAGAAACCCTTCTATGATCTCTGCCAATCGTGCCGACACGTTCACGATAACGACCATCGAATTCTGGCCGATGGACGTGCCCATCACTGATCCTTTCGTGGTGGCCACCGGCACTCGCATCACGGCCCAGAACGTTTTTGTCCGGGTCACATTGGCTGGCGGACATCAAGGATATGGAGAAGCGGCACCGCTTCCGGAGGTGGGTGGCGAAACACGCGACGACTGTCTCTTAGCTTTAAAACATTTGGGCGCCACACTCATCGGCCAACCGGCCAGCCGGTATCGATATATTGCACAACGGATGGCCGAAGCATCCGGATCATCACAGCCAGCCGCTCGTTGTGCCCTT
>DAISKX010000364.1:0-4647 GCA_036820725.1 Nitrospiraceae bacterium | reverse complement strand
ATATTCGACACTTGCATCTTGGTCACCGGCGCCTTGACTTGCGGTACGTTGGCAATGACAGGTGGAGCCGCCGCTTGCGGCCGCTCACGAAACATTGGTTTTACTTGTACCGCGTCGGGCATTTTGATGGTAGGGGGCGCTTGAATGGTTTTGAGTTCCTTCAGCTCGCGGTCCAGCTCTTCCGACAGCGACGGAAGCTTCGGCGGAGCCGGCTTCACCTGCTCCTTGGGTACTTGGATTGGAGCGGTCATTTCCGGCACTTTCAACTTGTTTAGCACCGCATCAAAATCATTTTGCGGACGTTCTTGCGTCCGTTCCAGCCTCGCCTGCACCGCCTTTTTCGATTCGGCCGGTTTTGCAGGGCTCATATCGCCAAATTTAGGCGGATTGTGTGGCAATTCAATATCCTTCAGCAAATCCTGCATGACCTCCTTTCGACTCAGGATGGGCGCGGAAGGCGACGACTTGACCGACTGCGGAATCGGCTGGGGGACGGTGAGCGTGGGCATAGGGGGCGCTGGTTGCATCAGGACCGGAGCAGGCCTAGGCGGAGGCATAGTTTCAACCGGTGCCGGCTTCGTTTGAGTAGGCGCCGGAGGGGGAGGCTGAACGGGTTTGGGCGGCACGGGAATGGGAGCCGCCTGCGCAGGCTTCGGGGACGGCCGGACCTTTTCCACGCGCGGCTCAGTCTTGGCGGTCTCTTGGGTAGGCGGTGCGACCAGTGAAACTTGAACCGCCGACAGAGGGCGTTCCACCGTCTTGCGGAGGCGAAATCCTGCAATGAGGGCCAGGATGCAGAGATGAATCACCAGCGACACAATCAGCGTTTTACGCAGGCGTTTGCCGGCGATGTCGGCTCTGCCGCCTGTCAAGAATAATCCGTATTGTCTGGATAACGCGTGAGAAGTCATTTCGTGCGAGTCCGTGCCTCGTCAGGCATGCGAGGCAACGTACTATTTCTTTCGCGGTTGGGCAGGCGTCACGTTCTGTTCGCTGACGCGTTCAGCACCGGTCGGTTCCGTGACCATACCCAACTTTTCAATCCCCGCCTTCTTGATACTGTCCATGACCTGCACCACAGTGCCGTAGGGAACTTCCCGGTCTGCACGCAGAAAAATCGACACGTCGGAACTTTGATCTTTCAGCGCGCGAAGCTTCCGCTCCAACTGCACAATGCTGATGGGATCCTTGTCCAGATACAACCGCTGATCCCGTTCGATTGAAAGCACCGCTCTCGTTTCCGGCTTGATCGTATTCGTAGCTGATTTCGGAAGATTGATATCGATTCCACGATACAACATTGGGGCCGTCACCATAAAAATTACCAACAGCACCAACACGACGTCCACCAGAGGAATCACATTGATCTCTGCCATGAAGCGTCGATGTCTGGTCTCGATCATCCTTGCACCCCGACCGCCGTCGGTTTGGACCGCGTCTGCAGCGACCGTACGACCTCGACTGTGAACGACTCGATGCGAAACACGGTTTTGCGAATGCGCGTCAGAAAATAATTGTATGCGATGACGGCCGGAATCGCGGCAAACAGGCCGGCGGCAGTGGCAACAAGGGCTTCTGACACGCCGGGTGCCACTGCCGCAATGCTGGCCGTTCCCTGGAGACCGATTTCTCGGAATGAATCGATGATGCCCAGCACGGTACCGAGCAGGCCGATGAACGGAGTAATGTTGCCGGTAGTCGCCAGCACGGGGAGATAAGACTCCAAATGTCCGATCTGATTCTGCACAAGATAGCCGATGGTCTTATCGATGTAATGACGATCGGCCGGCGCATGGACCTCATGTGCCGCCCCGTCTCCCTGTACCGTCCACACGCGATCCATGATGCCTTGAAAGACCTTGGCGCTGGGACTTCCGTCGGCACGTTTCGATTGCCGGTACAATTCATCGAGATCACGAACCTTGGTGAACGCGGTAAAAAATCGCTGATCTTCGCGATCCGCAGTTTTAAACACGCGCCACTTGTAGAGAATGACGGCCCATGAAATGACCGAAAAAAGAAATAACAGGAGTAAGACAATTTTTGAGACCGCACCCAACGAACTGAACACCATTGGTCCCGACTGAAACATCAGCTTAGACCTTTCCCTTCAGGTAAAAGACCATGTGAAGCGATAGCATGGATTGTACCAAGTGCTGAGGAAATGGCGGGGCCGACGGGATTTGAACCCGCGACCTCCAGATTGACAATCTGGCGTCCTAACCAGGCTGAACGACGGCCCCGCGCAGTCAATGACGGCGGAAGAGTTTTTCGATGGTCTAGAATTCGAATGACGTATTCAGCATACGGTAGAGCATCCCCTTGTACACCACTAGTAATGGTCTAGGCAATGCCCTACCGCCTCTTCGTGCGAACTTCAATTTGGTAGGCGGAACAGGGATCGAACCTGCGACTTCTGCCTTGTAAGGGCAGCGCTCTCCCAACTGAGCTATCCGCCTGATTTTTCAAGGTCTGATGTGATTTTTGGGATGCTATCAACTCTCTGTTCCCTTGTCAATAAATAATGGGCCAATCACGCTGTGGATACATGTATGCGGACGACGCACTGGGGGGTCATTTCCGATCGGAATGTGTTCCCCGTTGATACGACACGGTGTGGCGCGGGAAACACGCAGTGTGGACTTTTTTCAATCGGGCACGTTCGACATGGGTGTAGATCTGTGTCGTTGCAATATCGGTATGCCCTAACATCGCTTGGACCGAGCGCAAATCCGCGCCGCGCTCAAGGAGGTGCGTTGCAAACGAATGACGCAACATGTGCGGGGAGGGTAACGGAACCAGGCCGGCACGGGCGGCACGCGCACGCAACAACTTCCAGAATCCCTGGCGCGTCATCGGCATTCCACGTCGCGTCACGAACATGTAGCGCGATGATCGTCGTTTCAACAGCAGCGAGCGCGTACGCATGAGATAGTCACGTAACTTCGCCGTGGCGATCTCTCCCATGGGAACAAGCCGCTGTTTGTTGCCCTTGCCGAGAATGATGGCGAATCCGACCTCGAGATTCACGTCCGCGATCTGGAGCGTGACCAATTCGGACACACGCAGACCCGTTGCATACAATACTTCCACCATCACGCCGTCCCGCACGTCTTCCGGAGTGGCGCGCTCCGGCACATTGAGCAATCGGGTGACTTCGTCCATTCCGAGGGTCCTGGGCAACGTTCTGCCCCGCATGGCTTGTCGCAAACGCATCGTGGGATTCGAGGTGAGCACACCCGTATGTACCAAAAACCTGAACCATCCACGAATCGCGGCAATGCAACGCCGGCGCGACGAGGGTGCGAAACCTTGTCGGTGAAGGTCTTCGAGAAACGCGGAAAGCTGCTCTCTATTGACATCGGTGAGGCTTCGCATTCCTTTCAGCGCGAGGAAGGATTGGAACTTGCCGAGATCCGATTTGTATGCCGACACGGTATTGAGCGAGAGTCCGTTCTCCACACGGAGAGAGTTCGCATAGCGATCGAGCAACTCGTCGAACGGAAATCGCCCGGGCAACTCATCTTTGCGGTCGATCTTCTTCATGCTATCTTCGCCGGCAGCCTGCACGGTGCATCGCCGATCATCGCGGACACGACTATAGCCAACGGCTACCGGTAACACAACGCGAATGCTGCACTTGCCTTGACACCCCTGCAGGGGTCTCCTATAGTACTTTTTGATCGCGGCACGATCAGGGCATTGAAATAACCCGCCAGCTGTGCAAGACACAAGGTGCTCATAAGACACGGCTCGCTCACATCTCGCGGGCGTTCACCAACGTGACACGCACTATTCGGCGCGTCGTGAACCTCAAAGGTCCACGTACGGCCACGGGAAGAGAGACTGTCTTGCCAGGCTCGGGGTGTGCGGGTGAAAAAGACTGCGCCTCGCCTCTTCGCGAGCCCTGGCCGCGCTGGGGGTCGGTCGCATCCTGTGGGCTCTCACACAATCCGAAACAGCGCACCCTCAATCTGCGCAAGGAGCAAAAATCGGTTCTCTAGGCCTTCCAAGCGTCCGCTATGTTCAGGAGACGATGCGCCGCCTATCAATGGGCTACTCCCTTTCTCACGCACCGCTCCGCTTCGCCGCCGCCCTCCTTCTCGGCCTAGGTCTCTTCTTTGGCAGTCTTCCGGTTATCGCGGCAAAAACCCCTGCGCCGCCCCGCACGCCGCAAGCCAGGAATCCGTCTGCGCAGGCGCAAGCCACTCTTGATCAAGCCAAACGGTTGATCGATTCGGACCAGCCTGAGAACGCCGCGACGCTGCTCCGCAAATTTATCGGATCGTCTCCAAATCCCGATCAGATGGACGATGCCTATCTGCTCATGGCCGCCGCCATGTTCGGCATGAAGGAGTATGGCGAGACCACCAAATACATCACCCAACTTCTTGGAGAGTTTCCCGACTCGGATGTGATCGATCGCGCCAAATTATTGCTGGCCAAGACCCATGCCAAGGTAGGCAATGTGGATCTAGCCTTACCCCTCTTGTCCGAAGTCCGCAGCCTCTCCACCGACGCGAACACGAAACGCGAGGCCTTGCGCCTGACCGGCGAGTTCCAAGTGCTTAGGAGGGACTACCTTCGGGCGATTCAAGCCTGGCTCGACGAGATGAATCTCGAGCCGGATGATCAACCTCGCGAATC
>DAISKX010000363.1:0-4658 GCA_036820725.1 Nitrospiraceae bacterium | reverse complement strand
ATTGACGGGTAGGTTTCACCCGAGAGGATGAACATTAAAGTGAGTGCAACCAGAGCAAGGACGACAGCGAGAACAATAGCATGTGCTATTGCAAGCGTTAAACGGGCGGGGCGAAGGGTGCGGCCGATGAGAATCCTTCCTGAACGGTTGCGTGGTCTGGTATATATGAGCCTCCCTTGATACCCATAGGTAGGCTGTTTGTGACCGCCCTGGAGAATTCAAAATGATCAACAAGGGTTCAGCGGCAGATCGGGCGCGGACGGGCAAACGTTTCGACGACGACATGGCGAAGCAGTTCATGCACCGGGCGATCGAACTGAGCCGTAAAGGCATGGAGGCTGGAGACGGTGGTCCATTCGGTGCTGTCATTGTCTATGAAGGAAAAATCGTCGGGGAGGGATGGAACCGGGTGATCGTGACTAAAGACCCGACCGCGCACGGCGAGATCGTTGCTATCCGCGCGGCTACCCAGTCGCTGGGCAGTTTCAATCTCGATGGATGTGATCTCTATACGAGTGCCCACCCTTGTCCAATGTGTCTCGGCGCCATTTACTGGGCCCGCATCGCCCGCATCTATTACGCTAATAGCGGTCAGGACGCCGCTGCCATTGGATTTGATGACGAATTTATCTACCAGCAGTTCATACGTCTCCCGCAGGAGCGTCTGGTTCCGGAAGGTCAGTTGCTGGCGAAGGAGGCTCGTCGAGTGTTCGATGATTACATCGCCAAGCTGGACCGTGTCCAATATTGATGAATACAGCAGGGCATTCGTAGAGCCTGATTCTGGAGGTGGTTGGGGTAACATTGTCGGCCTAGTGGAAATCCGACGGGGTTCTGCACTATTCCCTCACGGAAAGCATTTTGCAGAGACAAGGTTCTTTGCTGAGTTCGTCGGGATTATTCCGCGAAGCGGAGATGGAGAGCAGAACCGACTTGTGGCAGACGGGGGAAAGAAAGGAAGGGCCGGAATCCTTGAAGTGCTCCGGCGGGTAGGGAGAAAGCCAATGTGGGACCATGTGATCGAGATTGCTAGGACAACAGCATGTCTGCTGATTCTTGGTGCAGTTTCATTACCCGCAGAACCAGCGCTGGGAGCAAGTCCGGATCCGGCATCCATTGCCGAAATGAGACAAATCAAGAAATTCGTGTCCGTTGAAGTGCAGACCCAGGGAACTGCCGAGAAAATTGGACTCCAAAGCGCAGACCTAACAGATCTGACGCGAGTGCTGTTTCTTAACAAGCTACCAGGGGTGGCGCTCGCTGGGTCGAGTGGTCCGTCGGCCGACGCAGCACAGCCGCTGAACCAACTCGGTTTCCTCACATGCGAAGTGTGGACGGTCGGCGAACTACAGATTGTCGCTTATCACATCGATTGCAACGCTGGTTCTTACATCACGCCGAGAACGCCTGGGAGCCTATGGAATCGGGCGATCCTCGGGTATGGGCCAAAAGAAGAAGTCTCTGAAGCAGTTCGGAAAGGCCTACGTACGATGGTGGAGCTGTTCGCGACGACCTTCTCCAATGCGCGGGCAGAAGGTGGGGGGCGGTAGGAATAAACGGCACGACGGAGTCACTAGCAAGCGACCGACCTGGTCACGGTCTGACAGAAGATCTCGATCCTGTGAGGGAATTGCTAAGGCAGGCGGTGAAGCAGCGGAACAATTCCGCCCTCGATCCATACGTACTCGCCGTTCATGATTCTTCTTGCCAAGTTGTAAACGGTCGTGTCCTTCATGTGTCCGCGGATTCTCGCCGTCGGGGATGAGGCGGGGTAGAGCTGTTCCGCCATGTCTTGGCAGAAATAGGTGACGAGGTCGACGATGCCGGGCTTCGTCCGCATCTCTGGTTGAGAGGCATACCAAATGATAGCCGCCATCGGAAAGAGGCAGAGACTATCGTTCACCAAATGTTGCAACAACAGCTGTTTATGGTGGAGGTTCTGGCGGTGCCGGAGCGTCACTGTAAGGGTGGATCTGGTCAAACTGCGAGCTGAGGACTCGATAAAGCGAACCCACCGCGCATAGTTCTTTCCAAACAGATCGGAAGTTCCTCGGTGGCCCCAGGAAGGCAGAGAGGAACGGAGCGCCATGCGCGCATAGTACAGGGGCGCTTCGATCTTCTTGGAGGAAGGCCCGTGCAGGAAGGCGATGCCCTGTTCGATGTAGGGGGAGAGGGCCTCGCGCGCCATCCAGATGCGCAGAATCTCACTCGTCCCCTCCCACACGAGATGAATACGGGCATCCCGAAGCAGGCGCATGGCGGGAATGACAATCTCGCCGGTCTTGTGCTGTGACTCGACGGTCATGAAACCTCGCCCGCCGCGTACTTGGAACAGATCGTTGACCACCGTCCAGTACCATTCGCTCCCAATGATCTTGGCTGCTGCCGACTCCAGCCGGAGGTCGCCCTTCTTATTTGCCCAGGCCCCACAGAAGGCCATGACTGCCTCGAGCGCCAACGTATAGGCTGCAGCGCGGCAGATTTTCTCTCCGATCAGATTGTGCTCGCCGATCGGTTTGTTCCACTGGATGCGCGTTTGTCCCCACCAGCGCATGATGGACAGGCACTGTTTCAGTCCCCCCACACAGGCTGCGGGGAGCGTGAGGCGGCCCACTGTCAAGGTGGAGAGCGCAATTCGAAGGCCGTCCTCTTCGCTACCGAGGCGGTTTTCAACCGGCACATAGACCTGATCGAACTTCGGTGCTCCGTTGTAAATCCCCTTCACACCCTCAAACCGCAGGCGGGTAACCGAACATCCGGGCCATTTGGTTTCGACAATAAAAGCCCCGTACCGCTTTTGCGTCCGAGGATCCCGCAGGTCTTCCTGTCGATCAACAATTCGTGCAATGACGACGAGCATGGAAGCCAGAAACTCACCGTCCTGCTTGGCGGAATTTGTAATGAAGAATTTTTCTCCTGTGAGGCGATAGGCGACGGTCTTCCCGTTCTCTATGACGCGGACCGCACAGGTTTCCACCTTCGCGATATCACAGCCCACGTTTTTTTCTGTGAGTGCGAAACCTGAGATTTCTCCCCGAGCGAGCCTCGGCAGATATTTGGCCTTCTGCTCTTCGGTTCCGAAGAGACGGAGCGGCTCGGGGATGCCGATCGATTGTGCGGCCGACAGGAGTACCGTCAGTGAGGCGTCAAGGCTTCCACAGAGGGTGGCGACCTTTTGGTATTCATATTGGGTTAATTCCTGGCCGCCGAAACGCTTGGGAATCTTAATTCCAAATGCCCCGAGATCAGCCAGTGTTTTCAAGACCGATTCCGGCAATTCCCCCTCGCTGTCGACTCGTTCGGGATCCAGGGGCAGAATCGCGGCCTTGAAACGGTCTAAGAAATCCAGGGCGGATGGACTCGTCTCCGGGATGCCGAGAGAGGCAAAGAGGTCCCATCGGACATCGGCCTCGAACAATCCCGCAAGAAACCCGGCATAAGCAGTCTTGTCACGAGCGGTCTCGGCCACCGCGACAGACCCTTGAAACACTTCCGGTTTTGTCATGAGCATGTCCTACATCGCGGTCAGACGTCGCCGACGGTTCATACCTACCACTTTACCACTGCCGTCGCTTGATTGCTCCGAATCGGTGTTTCCTGCTGCGCTTCTTCGTGGCGGCGACCATTGGCTCCGGATACGAAGTAAACCGCCGTGGTAGTATATAGTATGGCGTAGCACAGGCAACTGATTGAACACATCGGATAACGGATGCGATATGCGCAATGTCGTCGTTGTTGAAGGGTTTCGTACCCCCTTTTGCAAAGAGGGAACAGATTTTCGGAATACGGACGCGGAGGTCCTTGGTGCCTGGGTCGTTCGTGAAATGATCGCCCGCTGTCACCGTTGGAACCTTCCCCTGGAGACGATCGATTGCGTGTTGGGGAGCAATGTGGCGACACCGACGCATGCCGTCAATCCGACCCGAGTTGCTGCCGTCACCGGTGGTCTCCCCATCGCCATCCCAGCCGATACGGTGGCGGGAAAAAATTGCGGATCCGGCATGACTGCGCTCTATTATGCGAGTCTGCGCATCAGAAGTGGTGATGTGAATACGGTGCTCGTGATCGGCATGGAGGCGATGAGTCGAATTCCGATCGCTTACCATCATACGGTTGCCGATCTCCTCCTACTGTACAGTAAAGCCAAGGGTGTCCGGGATCGAGTCGCCGGTGCTCTTACCCTCATTCCCAAGCTGCTTAACCTTAAAAGGTATCCCCCGCGAGCCGGCCTTCTGCTGGGACTCACGGATCCGATGTGTGACCTCATCATGGGTCTCACGGCGGAGAATATTGCCAAAGATCCCTCGTTAGCCATCACCCGCCAAGACCAGGACCGGTTTTCCGTTCGATCACACAAGAACGCGGCGAAGGCCTGGGAAAGTGGATTGTTTGTGGACGAGGTCGTCCCCATGTATGAGCCTCAGAGAAGGACCTGTGTCGATCGAGACAACGGCATTCGTGCGGATGTCAGCCCAGAGACTTTTCGTGATCTCAAGCCGGTGTTCGATAGGCACCATGGGTCTGTGACACCGGGAAACTCCTCGCAGGTGACGGATGCTGCTGCAGCCATGCTGCTGATGGAAGAGAGCAAAGCCAAGTCCCTCGGCTTGCCGATCATGGGGTATCTCAGGGACTACGCGGATTTTGGGTATGACCCT
>DAISKX010000362.1:0-4666 GCA_036820725.1 Nitrospiraceae bacterium | reverse complement strand
CGTGATGAGAGATCTTGAGCCCCTGAAAACCCGGTCCTTCTGGGTGGGGCTGGTGTTGTCCTTTGCGATCGTCGAGGTCTATGCTTTTTCGGTAGAGCTTGAATGGGGAGGCCATTCCTTGTTGGGAAAATCGTCCATCATCTCGCTCACAACACCTTCCACAGGACATCCCATCTACTGGTACTTTGGCGTCATGTGGTTCGACTTCTTCCCCTGGTGCGCGGTGATCCCAGCAGGCCTGGTCCTGCTGTTCTCGCAGGGCCTATCCGTAAGGAGCGGCTCTCAAGTCTTCGTGTTGACCTGGTTTGTAGGATTGTTCCTGATGTTCAGCCTGTCTCCGTTGAAGCGTGAGACCTACCTGATACCGATGGTCCCGGCGTTGGGGCTCCTGGTCGGGTCCTGTTGCCAAGAGGCGTGGTCCTTCGCAGCCGGGAACCGAGTAGCCACTCGGATACTCTCTCTGATGCTCGGCGTCCTTGCGGTCGCGTACATACTGTCGGTGACGATCGGTCCAGGGATGCTTCATCGCAAGTGGAACGTACCTCTGGCTCTATTCCCTCTCTGGTTCACCCTCATGATGATCGGAGTTGGTCTGACTCTGCTGTACGCAGTGATTCGAATGAAGATGCCTCTCGCCCTCACGACTCTTGCAGCCTCTTCCATTGTCTTCATGGTTGGTGTCGTACACGTCATCCTTCCTGCTATTGATGAAACAGGCTCCGCCCGAGACGCGAGTCATCAGATCAAAACACTGGCACAAGGCAGCCTCGATCCGGTGCACCTGTATACGCACGGATGGCCGAACAATGAAGATCTGACCTACTACCTGACTGTCGAACCTGCCCTTCCACGGATAGAGTCTGAGCAATCTTTGATGGAGGCCGTCCGCGCATCGGGAAAGATTGTGTTCGTGACCGACAAGGGCCGTTACAGAGATCTCAGCCAGAGAAGGGATCTGAGTATCACCCTGCTTCAGGAGTTCCCACAGTGGAGAAACAAAAATCTGTACCTGTTGTCAGCACGTGAGTAGAAGGCCGTATCGCGAAGCGGACCTCGTTGAGCGGTTGTAGCATGCGACCGAATCTCCTCTCGAGTCGTCTGACTGAAGCATCGAAGGCCCAGCAAGAGAAATGCGTCGCAAAAGCGTCATGACTGCCGGCGGCGCCTTTGTGCCGTCGGCGGTAAGACCAGGTCGGTCTTCACGTAGTAGTTCAGCCTTATTGAGGTACGGCACCCAGGGGCCTATGAGAATGTCGGAAAGCTTCAGGCTCAGTTTGCCTTGGTAGGAGACAAAAGTCCGGCGATATAATGGCGGGATTATGAGAACTGAAAGTCCGACTGACAGCTGATGTCCATACGGCGCTCATTACACTGATTCAAGACATCTTTCACAGCTATCCTCCTGTCGATTCGGCCTACACACCCGCGACGAAGAACTGCATCTTGGTCCGCGTGCATACGCGACTCAGGATGTACTGATCCTTATCACGTAGTGGTGGTTTTGACGCACCTTGGGTGAGAATCAACCAGTGAGTCCCGTATCGGCATCGTCTACAGCGTTCTAGATCAATAGGTTCTGCAAATGTTGAACGGCACCATGCTTGCCTAGAATCGTAGAAAAGTCGTGATTTGCACGTAACTCAAATAGCGATGATGTCGCAGGAATGTAACAGATTCTTGAACAGCCTGTGATCTGATTCAGGTACCCTGCAAGGATAGGACAAGTCTGGTGTGGTTAGCGGACCAATCGTTCTCCATAATACCACCATTCCCTACCCTATACTAAACAGCAGGGAGGTCACGTATGAAAAAACATACGCCTCATTGAATAACCAGAAGGCAATGCAGTAAAGTGACCCCTTCCTCGTATGCATACGTGTCTTTACACAGTACTCATACGAGACCATTCAATGACTGATATACGCAAGTTTTTCACGGAGCACTGGCTGAGAGTGTTTGTATCTTGAATTTCGTAGAATAATGGGTGTCGTTCCCGACGGCGCTGAGTGTCATCCGCGCGGCGGATGACGGAACTCTCCCTCACCGGTAACGACGCGACTGGATTTTCCTG
Source organism: Nitrospiraceae bacterium (assembly GCA_036820725.1). Taxonomy (GTDB): domain Bacteria; phylum Nitrospirota; class Nitrospiria; order Nitrospirales; family Nitrospiraceae; genus DASSBQ01. The sequence continues at coordinate 2,595 of DAISKX010000362.1, read as the reverse complement.
GGAACCTGTAATGGCTCATCAACACCCCGCGTCAATGAATTCAATCGGCATAGACCAGCGCAAATGGGAAATCGGCTACCAGCATGTGCTGCAAGCTCCCAATATTGTGATGTGGGAAGCCAGCGCCATATCCTGGCAATTCACATATGTCGGCCCTGAGGCGGAAAAGTTGTTCGGGTTTCCAGTTTACCGCTGGTACGAAGAAGATTTCTGGGTCCGGCATTTATTTGACGATGATCGGGAACGCGCGCTCGACTTTTGCGTCCGGCACAGCCAAACCGACGATCACTATGAATTCGAATACCGGATGTACAAGGCGGATGGTCACCTCGCATGGATCCACGATGTCGTGAGTGTTGTCCGCGAGGAAGGTCGACCGGTTTCGCTCCGCGGCTATCTGATCAATATTACGGCTCGGAAATGGTTGGAAGAAGCGCTACGAAAAAGTGAGAATCGCTTTCTGCTCGCTGTGCAAGGATCGAACGCCGGCATTTGGGATTGGGATATCCAAGGCAACCAAGTCTACTATTCTCCAATCTGGAAACAGATGCTGGGCTACGACGACTCAGAAATTGCGGATACGTTTGAGGAGTGGGAAAACCGGATTCATCCCGACGACCGGGACCGTGTTCAGAACACCCTGAAGAACTATTTGCAAGGCCACTCCCCGGATTATGAAGCCGAGTACCGGCTTCGTCACAAAGACCATACCTATCGCTGGGTCCTTTCACGCGGCATCTGTGTGCGCAACGACAAGGGGCAGGCAACCAGAATGGCTGGATCCCATGTCGATATCACGGGACTCAAGGCCACGCGCGAAGCGCTCGCAAAAAGTGAACAGGCATTGCATCAGCGAACCATGTTGTTGATGAAGCTCTCGGAAAGCCTCGAGCAGGTGTTTTGGTTTACGGAACTGGACCCTGTACGTGTGATCTACGTGAACCAAGCATTTGAACGAATTTGGGGCCTGTCTGCCGAAGCGCTTTACCGGGAGCCACGGCTCTGGTTGAGCCGCGTCCTTGAGGAGGACCAGAAACGAACGGCCGATGCCTTCGATGCGTTCGTGAGCGGGCAAGCGTCGTGCTATTGCGTGGAATACCGCATCCAACGTCCCGACGGCACCACGTGCTGGATCCAAGACGAAGGCACCAGGATGACGGATGACGCGGGGCGTGTCAGGTGGATCAGTGGTATTGCGAAAGACATCTCTCAATCCAAGAAAGCCGAGGAAGCGCTTCGCGAGAGCGAAGGGAGATTCCGGCTCATGGCGGATGCGGCGCCTACTTTAATGTGGATGTCAGGGCCCGATAAAGGCTGCGTCTATTTCAACAAGGGGTGGCTGAACTTTACCGGTCGGTCGATCGATCAAGAGCTCGGTAACGGATGGGCCGAGAGCGTGCACCCTGACGATGTGCAAGCCTGCGTACAAGTCTATTCAGAGGCCTTCGATGCACGGAAGGATTTCACTGTGGAATACCGCCTCCGGCGTAGCGATGGTGAATATCGGTGGCTGCTCGACACGGGCGTGCCCCGATTTTCTGATGCCAGGGAGTTCGCCGGGTACATCGGGTCCTGCGCAGATATCACGGATTGGAAGCGTGCCCAGCTCGCGATCCATGATATGAGCCAACGGTTGATGTCGGCTCAGGAGATCGAGCGCACTGGAATTGCCCGAGAACTGCATGATGATATCGGCCAACGTCTTGCATTGCTCTCTGTCAGACTCGATCAAGTCACAACACGAGCGACCCGCTGGACGAAGAAGGACCGGTGTCTGGTAGAGAACTTGCGGCAGCAGGTCAAGGACATCAGCTCAGACATCCAGCACATCTCCCATCAACTTCATCCCTCAAAGCTGAGTCTTCTCGGTTTACCGGCGACGGTGCGAAGCTTCTGCCGGCAGATGCAGACCAATGGAAAGTTGCATATTGACTATGTGACACACGATGTCCCCTCCACGCTGCCGAAGGAAATGGCCCTGGGCCTGTACCGCGTGGTCCAGGAAGCGGTAGCCAATATTTTGAAACACAGCGGTGCGTCACACGCCAGGGTCATGCTGACCGGCGCCCCGGACACCCTCGCGTTGACAATATCAGATTCTGGCGTCGGCTTCGATACTGACGCGCGTAGAGGAAAAGACGGGTTGGGATTGATCAGTATGCAGGAACGGGTTCATCTGCTTGGGGGGAGTATGCGCATCCGGTCGGAGCCGTCCCAAGGAACATGTGTTGACGTGCGAGTCCCATTAGTTTCCCCGATGCCAGGCTCTATCGAGTGAGAGGAGAAGATAGATGATGTATCGTCCACGCGTGTTGATCGCCGAGGATCACGCCTTACTGAGGGAAGCATTTCACAAACTGCTCGAACTCCATCACGATATCGTCGGTACGGTCGCTGATGGTCATGCCCTCCTCGATTCCGCCCCCAGACTCAAGCCCGACGTCATCCTGCTGGATATCGCCATGCCCCTATTGAACGGTTTTGATGCTGCCTGTCAGCTCAAAAAGATCATGCCCTACGTCAAACTGATCTTTCTCACGATCAGCGAAGACCCGGACCTCGTCCGGAAGGCGCTCAGTTTAGGAGGATCCGGCT
>DAISKX010000361.1:0-4685 GCA_036820725.1 Nitrospiraceae bacterium | reverse complement strand
CGCGGTGCTCTCGTGATGAACCCTATTTTATGCCCCGAGCTCGTGTACGAATTTCGTGCGCCAAGAACGAACCGGCAGGGAACGTTGAGCGGCTATTTCGATCATCCCGACCGCCTGTACGATGCCGCGTGGGTCGTCGATGGCACCGTGCCCGCCTGCTACAGCACCATGAATCCGGTCAATCCGGCGCTGCTCGCGCGCGCCCATAATCGAATCGTGACACACGCGAAGACGACCACATCAGATGCCGACATTCTCCGGCGTGATTGGCTGTTGATCGATTGCGACGCTGTCAGACCGGCGGACATTTCCTCGACAGATGCCGAACATCAGGCCGCGCTGGAGCGGTGCGACACCATCGCGAAACACCTCTGCGCACAGGGCTGGCCGGAGCCGGTGTGTGCCGATAGCGGCAACGGGGGTCATCTCCTCTTCCGGATCGAACTCCCGAACGATCTCGCCAGCCGAGACCTCATCAAGGCCGTGCTCGAAGTGCTGGCCCTGAAGTTTAATGACCAGCACGTTGTCATCGACACCAGCGTCCATAACGCCGCACGCATCACCAAACTCTACGGCACGTGGGCCTGCAAAGGTGACTCGATTCCGGATCGCCCGCATCGGCGTTCCGCGATCCGACGTGTCCCGTTGCCACTCAGTATCGTCCCAGCCTCGGTGCTCCAGTCACTCGCTGCGCGGCGGCCTGCTGATCCCACGCCCAGCTACACCCGCACGAACGGCGCCGCGCTCGATATCCAGGCGTTTATCAATGGACATGGGTTGACGGTGGCGCGTGAAAAACCCTGGAATGGGGCGACGGTGTTTGAATTGGAAACCTGTCCGTTTAACTCGGAGCATCAATTGGACTCGTCCATTATTCAATTTCCCAACGGCGCGCTCGCGTTCCAATGTTTCCATAACAGTTGTCAGGGCCATCATTGGCAGGAATTGCGGGACCGGCTCGAACCCGCTCGCGCCTCGCGCGCGCAGGCCTCGTCGCCCTCACCTGAACCGGAACGCGCCGACTTTACCTTAATCAGGGCCGACACGATCACGCCGGAACCCGTGGAATGGAGTCTTCAAGGGCGCGTGCCGTTGGGGATGCTCAGCGTCGTGGCAGGACGGGTGGGACTGGCGAAGTCCACCATTGTGATTAATTGGTCCGCCCAGGTGACGCGGGGCAACGCGGCCGGGGCGCTCGCCGGAACCCCAGGTGCGGTGATCATCAGTTCGACCGAGGATACGAAAGTCCACACGCTCGCCCCGCGCCTGATCGCCGCGAAGGCTGACCTGAAGAACGTGCATTTCATTCAGCTCCATCGCGGCGGGATCGATGGCAGCCTGACGATTCCCGAGGACATCGACCTGCTGCGGGAGGCGATTCATCAGAGCGGCGCGAAGATGGTGATCATCGATCCGCTGATGGCCCATCTCTCCGCCCGGCTCAACAGTTGGAACGACCAGCAACTCCGCTGGGCCCTGACGCCCCTCTCACGGTTGGCGGAAGACCTGATGGTATCCGTCGTGGTCATCGCGCACCTGAACAAGGACACCTCGAAGGAACTGCTCGATCGGATCGGCGGCAGTGGTGGTACGTCGGCCGTGGCGCGGTCCGTTCTCTTTGTCGGTCCGAACCCGGATGACCCGGACGGGCCAACCAAACTGTTGGCACACGCGAAGTGTAGTGTCGGCGCGCGCCAACCCACGCTGCGCTACCGGATCGAGGTCGTCACGCTGACGGAGGGGGCCAGGCCTATCGAGACGACCACGATCAGCTGGGATGGGGAAGCGCACGGCGTGACGGCAGAGGATGTCATGGCGAAACCGGAGCCGGTGAGCCGGGAAGAGCGCGAGCAGGCCGTGGACTGGCTGGAACAGGCGTTGCCGGTCGGGGTATGGCGGAAACAAAAAGAACTCGAGGCGGAGGCCCGGAAGGTCGGCATTTCCTATTGGGCCTTACGGAAGATGAAAACCGTTTTGCAGGTCCAGTCCAAGAAGGAAGGCTTCAACCCGGCGGTGTGGTGGTGGCGGCGGGAGGAAGCACCCCCCTCTAATACCGCACACCACCCATCTTCGACACATAATGACGCTAACCCTTTGAAAAACGCGAAGGCGCGCGAAGATGCGCAGCCACGCGCCTTCGACACATCTTCGACGCCCGAAGATGCGCGAAACCCGTCACCTCTCCCCTTCGACACATCTTCGAATATATCAACATCTTATCTATCTCCTTCTCTCGAAGATGCGAGCAACTCAGATATACGGGCCAACTTCGGACCATCATCTTCACGTCACGAACATGACGCTGCCTCCGAAGATGACACTCCGCCCGCCCGTGATGGTGAAGAGGTCGATCTTGTTGATTGAGGCGTTGAAGACCCTCAAGGTGCGGCTTCCAAACGGGACACTCCTGGTGTTGGAACCCGGCAACCCGGTCGATTTCCCCGAAGGCCAAGCCCAGAAGCTCTTGCAACGGGCGAAAGGCCGTGTCCGTCCGGTGCTGCCTGGGTCCTGCTGGTGCTGCGGACAGACCCGTTTCTGGATTTCCGTGTTCGACCGGCTGATTTGCGGGACGTGCCACCCGCCGATGACGCCCGCACTCGTCCGGGAGTGGCTGTAATGGGGGCGCTCGGCGCATGTACGTAGTTCCTCGGGTAGTCGGGGCGTTGAATGCACGACGGGAGCAGGCGCTGAAGTGCGCCAGACAGACAGGGAAACGGTTTCCTTAACCTGTCCCCTGCTCAGGAAGCGATAGGACAATCAAGGACTTATGAAGGGCCACGGCAGCGTGTAGGGAAATCCGAAGGGGAATGGGCGCCGAAATCAGGTGCGTCCGACAGGGAAGGGATTCGGTCCGTATTCGAAAGGAGTTTCAATGTCAGGTGTCAAAGGACGATCAGGCCCCCCAGGGAATTTGAATCACAGTCCGTGTCCATGGCGCTCGTTTTGGCGACGTAGGGCGCTCAAGGCCGCTGACCGATGGGTGCTCCCGGTGTTGGAGTCGTATGCGGCTGGCCTCGCCTCAGACAAGCCTAATCTGAGCGAAGCAGAGGGCCGAATGATCGAGATCAGTCAGATGGCCCGAGGGGCCACGATGCTCATTCTCGCCGAAGCGGCCCGATCCGGATTCATTCAGAAGGTGGACGGCAGTTGGGATCTTGCCCCAGGAGCGAAAGAGTTGGGGAAGTTCCTCTCCATCGAGCGGGCTTCCCTCCAAACCCTCGGGCTGGCACGCCGTGCGAAGCCCGTAGGGGGCACGCTGGCCGAGCTGTTGGAAGGCAAGGTCAATGGCCACGGTTAAAGAATTGATCAAGGTCTGCCCTGAACAGGTGCATCCGCTGACATTTCTCGGGCTATTGAAATGGCTCGACGGACGACCGCTCCTCGATGTGATTCCCCTATTCTGGCAGACCATCATCACCGAAGCCTTGTTCACCTTCCGCCCCGATGGCAGCCCGCAGTTCAACCGCACGTTGTGGGGCATGGCCAAGAAGAATATGAAGACACTCGCGCTGATGCTGACCGGCCTCTACAAGTTGCTCGCGTGGAAAGCGGCAGGCGGAAAGGGCAATCAAGGCTACGTCATCGCGTCGGATCTCGGCCAAGCCGACGATGACTTAGACCTCACGAAGAAGTTGATCCGGTGTAATCCGCTCCTCGCCGAGGAAGTGGTGGTCAAAGTGAATGTGATTGAGCGCCGCGACAACGTCGGCTTTCTTGAGATCCTTCCGGCTCAAGACGTGAGCGGTCTTCACGGAAAGACGTTCCTCTGGAAGGGCACGGATGAGTTGCATACGCAGAAAGATTACCGGACCCTGGAAGCTCTTGAACTGGACCGTACGCGCCCCGATGTGGTGGCCTGTTTTGCTAGTTATGCGGCGATCTCGCCGAGCCCCGGCTACCCCCTCAACGACATGTTACTGCAGCATGCCACGAAGGGGGACCCTCGGCTGTACGTCGTCTGGTATGCGGGCACGATCGAGGAGGCCAACCCTGCGCTGGATACGCCATTAGGCCCCACCCGAGACGGCATTGAAGACGCCCGGCTCTCGCTCCCGAGCTGGGCATTTCGACGCTTATATTTGAATCTGCCAGGCCAACCGGACTCCGCAGCCTACAACGCCGAAGTGGTGACGGACTGTGTGATCAAGAACCGGCACGCCCTCGCACCCCAGGAAGGGCTTCACTATCAGGCCTTCGTCGATATGTCAGGCGGCGGCGCTGACGATGCGACGCTCGCGATTGGCCATGAAGAGAACGGGAAGGCCGTGATTGACGTGCTCATCGATCAAGGTCCACGTCGAGCGGGACAGGTCTTCGCGCCGCAGACCGTGGTCGCTCGATTCGAAGCAGTACTCAAAGAGTATGGCTGCTTCACCGTCACCGGAGACAGTTACGCGAAAGAGTGGCCCATCGTCGAGTTCCGGTCGGTAGGTATCACATACGTTCCTGCTAAAAAGTCCAAGTCGGATCTGTATGCCGCGCTCGAACCCAAACTGAACAGCGGACAAGTCGAACTGCTGGATGACGACAAGCTCGTCTCACAATTGATCGGCCTCGTCCGAAAGGGCGAGCGGATTGTGGATGCGGGGCAGCACGATGACCGCGCCAATGTCTGTGCAGGTGTCGTGCACCTCCTCCTCGACCGCAAGTCCATTCCATTCGCATTGATCAACACGAATTATGAT
>DAISKX010000360.1:0-4686 GCA_036820725.1 Nitrospiraceae bacterium | reverse complement strand
GCTGGCGGCGTTCTCGTTCGCCATCTACCATCTGTGGCATTCGATCCTAAACTATTCATGGGCGGAAATAGTCGGACATCTATGCCTGTTTGCATCTTCACACGACGGTATTTTTATGGTGCTTCCTCCGCTCGGCCCTGGGCCGCTCCATCAGCCTCTCCACCAAGCCATGCGATACATGCGCATGCGAAACGGGGGGTCGGCGGTGAGCCGTATCGAACACGTTCCGGCAGAGTATCATGACGAGGTCGCCGGGCTCGGCTATCGCCTGGCACCAAGCGGGGCTGACTATATATATCGCGTTGACGATCTGATCAACCTCTGCGGCGATCGATACAAATCCCAGCGCGCTGCCTGCAATCGATTTGAACGCGAACATGATTCGGCATGTGACGCATATCGTGCGGAAGATCGGGATGCCTGCCTCTCCATGCACACCCTATGGCGAGAACAGAAGGAGCGCGCCGGCCTGAATGAGTGGGAACGGCTGCTGCTGAATGATTCGTCGTCCGCACATGACGCGGTACTCAGCGAACATCAATCACTAGGACTGCTCGGCGTGACCGTGAAAATTGCGGGGACGGTACGCGCGTATACCTTCGGCATGTGGCTCAAGCCCCACGTGTTCTGCATCGCCCTCGAAGTAGCGGATCGCACGGTTCCCGGATTGGCGCAGTATATCTTCCGTGAATTTTGCCGCACGGTGAAGGAACAAGGTGCCGTGTTCATCAACACGATGGACGATTCCGAACTGCCTCGCCTTGCCAACAGCAAGCGTTTGTATCATCCTGTAGCGACTCGTCCGAAATTTACCCTGACGGAGACATGAGCATGTCGTCTGAGGCAAGTGCCGTCCCTGAACGGCGTCCCTATACCTGGTTGCCGGTCCTCATCCTCGGCATGACGATCGTGGCCGTGGTCATTGGAGCCGTCATGCTGCATTCCATCGAGGTCCGTCTGGTCGAAGCGGCCGGAGGAAATCTCAAGCTCGCATCGGCGGAAATCGCGGACAAATTGGATCGTCTCCTCTTCGAGCGATACGGCGATGCACAGATGATGGCACGGGCATTTGCGGCACGGTCGAGCGATAAGAAATATCTCACGGAATATCTGCAATGGATGAAGACCGTTTATGGACCGGTCTACCTCTGGCTCGGCGTGACCGACCCGCAGGGACGTATCGTGGCGGCAACCGACCCGTCGGTGGTCGATCAGGATCGCCGCCAGAGCGCGTGGTTTCAAGCTGTCATGAAGACGGGGAAGGTACATGTCGAAGAATTGGAAGCCAAAGCTGTCGGTGGGACGGTGGAAGCAGTCGGCGTGACGGCTCCTATTCTGGGGAACAAAGGCGAGTTTCTGGGGGCGGTGACGACACGGGTTGGACTGAAGACGCTCGAAGGCGTGCTGATTGAAACGCTTCGAGAAATACAGGGATCCGATGCGTCGGCGGGGCCGTTTGAGTATCAGTTCCTGACGCAGGCAGGCGACAGCTTCGTGGATTCGATCTCAAGCGGCACGAGTAAAGTCAATTTAAAGCAGCTCAAGCTGCCATCGGCCGTATTGAGCGAATCGGGCAAGCCGGGATACGTCGAGGAGCAGCATCTCCGTCGCCACCTACCGGTCGTGACGGGCTATGCGCAAACCAGAGGATACGCAGACTATCCGGGGCTAGCCTGGACCATTCTGTTGCGCATGGACCGGGACGTGATCCTCTTGCCGATTCGGGCCATGATGTGGAAGCTCGGGGTGGCCGGTGTTGTAGTCTGGCTGCCCATGTTGGGACTGTTGCTCTGGGCCACCGGACGTCTGCGGACCCAATATCTGCAGGCGCAACAGGAGAGTGAATGGGCTCGTGCGGCCGAAGCAGCACTCCTGCAGAGTCAGGAACGCAACCGTGTCATCGTCGATACCGCCCTCGACGCTGTCATTTCAATGGATGCCGCCGGCGTGATTACCGACTGGAACGCGCAAGCCGCCAATATTTTCGGATGGTCGCGTGAAGAGGCGCTGGGCCGTCGAGTCTCCGAAACGGTGATTCCGACGCGGGATCGAACGGCGCACGAAGATGGACTCCGGCACTTTCTGACCAGCGGCGAAGGGCAGATTCTCAACCGGCGCATCGAGATGATGGCACTGCACCGGAAAGGCTATGAATTTCCCGTCGAAATTGCCATTTCTCCCGCCAGATTGGGAGACGCATACATCTTCAGCGCATTTGTGCGGGATATTACGGCACGCCGGCGCGCCGAGCGCCGGCTGACGTCACAATACGAAGTCACGCGCGCCCTCTCGGAATCGCGCACCTTGGAGGAAGCCGGCCCCAAAATCCTGCAGGCGATCTGCGAAAGCCTCGAATGGGAGATGGGCGCGTTCTGGCGACTTGATCGACAAGGGAATGTGTTGCGGTGCCTCGATCTCTGGCAGGCGCCTGCTTTACAGGCGGCCGAGGAGTTCGTGCTTGCGACGTGGCAGCATACCTTTTCCCGGGGGTCAGGCTTGCCCGGCCGGGTGTGGGAGTCGGGCAAGCCGACCTGGATTTCGGACGTCATGCGCGAATCGAATTTTCCCCGTGCGGAAGCGGCGGCCAAAGTCGGATTTCACGGAGCCTTCGGTTTTCCCATTAAGGTCGGGGCGGAAGTGGAAGGGATCATCGAGCTGTATAGCCGTGAAATTGAAGAGCCTGATGAAGAACTCTTGAAGATGGTGACCGACGTGGGGCTGAAGATCGGTCAATTCGGGGAGCGCGCCCGTGCGGAAGAGGCCCTCAGGCGGACCGAAGGCCAGCTCCAGCAGTCGCAAAAGATGGAAGCGGTTGGCCGGTTGGCAGGCGGTGTGGCGCATGACTTCAACAACATGTTGACGGTCATTCGCGGGTATAGCGAACTCGTCCTCAGTCGTTTGGCGCCGGGAGATGCGTTGCGCAGAGAATTGGAAGAGATCAAAAAAGCGGCAGACCGCGCGTCGGGCTTGACCGGGCAATTGCTGGCGTTCAGTCGCCGTCAATTCATCGCTCCAAAGATGCTGGACCTCAATGCCATCATCCATAATATGGAGGGCATGCTGCGTCGACTCCTGGGCGAGGATATTATCGAACTTTGCACCGTATTTGATGGCGAGACCGGCCAACTCAAAGCCGATCCGGGTCACATCGAGCAGGTCATCATGAACCTGGCCGTCAATGGACGGGATGCCATGCCGAGCGGAGGACGGTTGACTATTGAAACAGGGAACGTCCAGTTCGGAGGACGGGGGTCTCGGCCCCCCATGGGATGCGAGCCCGGCTCATTTGTGATGCTGACAATGAGGGATACCGGCCATGGGATGGATGAGGAGACTCAATCGCATATTTTTGAACCATTCTTTACAACCAAGGAAAAAGGTAAGGGAACCGGCCTGGGTCTGTCCACCGTCTACGGGATCGTGAAACAGAGCGGCGGCTATATAGAAGTGGAGAGCAAGCCGGGACGGGGCGCGACCTTCAAGATTTATTTTCCGCGGGTGGACGGGTTGACACAAGAATCGGGCCCCGAAACCGTCATGGCGGATTCCATGCGGGGCCGGGAAACGGTCTTGCTCGTTGAGGACGAACCTGGCGTACGGCGTCTGGTCAATGAAACACTCCGCTTGCACGGGTACACTGTTCTCGAGGCGCGCCACGGCATTGAGGCGTTGCTGATGGGAGCCAAGCATATGGGGCCCATCCATCTCCTCCTGACGGATGTTGTCATGCCGCAGATGAGCGGGCCGGAAGTTGCGGAGAAACTGGTCGGGGTCCGACCGGACGTCAAAATCCTCTACATGTCGGGATATCCGGACCATCCGGTGTTTTCAAAGGGAAAGGTCAATACGGAGCGTTCTTTCTTGCAGAAGCCCTTTACGCCCAGCGGCCTGGCGCAAAAGGTTCGCGAGGTGCTCGACAGTATGAAGGTCGTGTAAGCCGGACCTCTTTGCTGGATTCAGCGCTCAGGCTCTCGCCTATGGTTCCCTCCCACCGCAAGCATGTTGACCTTGAAGTTCACTTGTGATCCGTTTATCGTGACGAAGAAAAACTCGTCGATCACGTCGAGGTTTGAGAAACGCCCATGAATCGTCAGAATCCAGTTGTGATGGAAAAAGGTCGAGAGGTCGGTATTGAGCAGTACCGCATCAAGCGCGAGCCATTTTATGCCGAGGTTCGTGGAGAGATCGGGCTGTTCTCAATCGCGGCCAAGAACCGTCTGCCGGTCATGCTGAAGGGACCCACCGGCTGCGGGAAAACGCGGTTCGTACAGCACATGGCGTTCAAGCTGGGACGTCCTTTGATCACCGTGGCCTGTCATGAAGATCTGACGGCATCGGATCTAGTAGGACGCTATCTTCTGAAAGGACAGGAAACCGTCTGGGCCGACGGTCCGCTGACGCTGGGAGTGAAGCATGGAGGTATCGTGTATCTGGACGAAGTCGTGGAGGCGCGTAAGGACACGACCGTCATTATTCATCCCCTCAGCGACGATCGGCGGCTGCTCCCACTCGAAAAAAAAGGACAGATCCTTGAGGCGGTCGATGATTTCATGCTCGTGATCTCCTACAACCCCGGCTATCAGAGCGTCTTGAAAGATCTGAAGCAGAGCACCAAACAGCGATTCATGGCGATTGAATTCGATTATCCGACGCCGGAAGTCGAAAGCCTGGTGGTGGCGCACGAGG
>DAISKX010000359.1:0-4691 GCA_036820725.1 Nitrospiraceae bacterium | reverse complement strand
ATGCTGCTGGCATTGCCGAGGGTATCTCGATGCCGAACTTCCCCCGCCAGCACATAGGTCACCGTTTCAATGCCTCGATGTGGATGCAGGGGAAACCCAGCTTCATAGTCACTTGGGTTGCTGGACGTGAAGTCATCGAACAAGAGGAATGGATCAAGATAGTCCAGAGTTACCGTACCGATGCTTCGCTTCAGTCTGACACCCGCCCTCTCAAGAACAGACTGCGGCGCAATGAGTTGTTCGATTCTTCTCGGCCGTGATGTCATACGATTCTCTCTTCCTTGGGCTATCCCTCCATGCCGCGACATGTAATCGATCCCGTTCTGTGCACTCCATCACCATCCGCGGCTCTCTCCATGCTTCAAGACCCACACCTTGGAAAGGTCGATCCCCAATCGATGGGCCTCAGTCTCCAATCGCAGGGGCGGTTCCTCAACAGGTTCATCTGTCATGTCAAACGTCCCCCAATGTATGGCCACAAAACGTTCTCCTTTGATGTCCGCGAAGAGCTGTAAGGCTTCTTCGGGCGTGACATGAGTCATCTTCATCATCGCGGGCGGCAGATAGGCCCCGATGGGAATAGCCGCTAAGTCGAAAGGGCCTACACGACGACCAATTTCCGTGAAGCCAGGATAATAGCCTGTGTCGCCGGCAAAAAAGAACCGCTTCCTCTCTCCAGCCACGGCCCATGAACTCCACAACCGACTATTTCCATCCCACAACGTACGCCCTGAGAAATGCTGCGCCGGGAGGCAGGTCACCGTCAGCCCATAAACCTGCCGGTGTTCCCACCAATTCAATTCCTCCACCTCCGTGATCCCAAGTTCGGCAAACCATGCCTTTAAGCCGAGGGGCACGAGGAACAACGGGTGATAGAGCCGGGCAAGCCGCCGAACAGTGTCCACATCGAGATGATCGTAATGATCATGAGAGATCAGGACGAGATCAACCGGCGGCAGCTGTTCCAACGGCACCCCGGGAGCCATCAGCCGCTTGGGACCGGCAAAGGTGACGGGACTCGCTCGATCGGACCAGTGAGGATCGGTCAGGATATTCACGCCACCGAGCTGAATGAGGACTGTGGAATGTCCAACCCAGGTCACGGTGGCGTCCGTTCGATTGTTCTTGAGGGCGCTGCCGTCGTTTTCAACGCGTGGCAAATTCACGGTTCGTGAATGAACGGTCGTGACCCACGTTCGCGACGGGATATAGGTCAACCGGTCCCAAAGGCTGGGCGGAGCAAACGCCGGATTGGTGTTGCGAAACCCCTGCTTCAAGATATGGGTCTGACCGTCAGGCAAAGGATCGGTGACTTCACCGCACCCGGGCGAGAGAATTAGGAATAGCGTCACGCACAGCAGAGCAACGAATGGCCGGCGGATCTCCATTCTGCTCCCTTCACGTTTCAGTATCGAACATGTCCCATTGACGTCTACCGGCCAGCTTCGTTTCCACTCGGCGTAAACTCCCCTCAACCTCGTCATCGGCAACAATATCCGACTGCCCGACTTTTTGACTTATCATCGCCCTTTGCAGGCAAGATGCCCGCAGCCGCACTTGGCGTTGCCGGGATTGCCGGACGCGCACTTGTCGCAGCAATACATTCTCCCTTCCGGAACGATGCAGCTACACGCAGGATGCGCACATTTGTTGGCCATGGCACCTCTTTCCTCTCGATCTAACGTTATAAGTTCACGTGCCGCAGACGGAATTGATTGCCGCCATGGCATACGCCATCGCACGGATCATGATCTTCATCATCGGCTTCCTTGTTGAGTGTATCCCGCAGGTATCAATAGCCTACGGTGAAGCGCTGCCGGACATGCGTCGGCTTCTCCACTTCATTAATCATCGCCACGGCATAATCCTCAACCGAGATGCGGCTTTCTCCCTTCGCATCCTTGAGTAGCTGATCTTTCCCAAGCCGGAACTTACCGGTGCGTTGGCCCGGAGAGAGGTCGGCCGAAGGGGAGAGGAAGGACCATTCCAAACCCGATTCTTTGCGCAGCATATTCAGCGCTTCACGGGTCGCCAGAGATCCCTGCTTCCACTCCTTTGGAAAATCAGGAGTGTCCACCGACTGGACGCCAGGTTTGACTTCGAGGCTGCCGGCACCTCCCACGAACAGCAATCGCTTGACGCCGGCCTGCTTCACGCTTTTGATGATGGCCTCTGTCCCCTTCACTTGTTGCTTGTAGATATCAGGATTGCTCCATCCAGGATTGAAAGCGCTGATGACGGCATCATGCCCCGCGACCAACCGGGCCACCTCATCGTTGTTGTAGACATCGCCTTTCTTCGATTGAAGCTTTGGATGTGACTGTAACTTCTCCGGATTCCGCACGATGGCCGTGACCTCATGGCCGCGGTCCAACGCTTCCTTCAAAATGGCCGATCCGACAAACCCGGTTGCTCCGATCACTGCGAGTTTCATGGTGACTCCTTGCAGATTGTTCAGTCCGCCGACTTGAAGACTTCAGCCATCGTCTTTCCATAGGGATAAAACATTTCTGCTCGTCTGTCCTGTGACCAGGCTTCACGAAGCGCAGGACTGGTGATATCCCAATCCGGGCGAATACTACGGGTGATCTCGCGCAAATCGTGCCGCAGTTCTTCAATGCTGGGACGCCCCCAGTACCAGTAGCCATTGTAGATCTTGAAAATCTTTAACGTCGGTTCGAGCACAAGCGTGTGGGGAATCATTGGATTGTGGTCCGAATCAGTGTATTCAGCTATATCGAGGTCTTTCTGAACCTTCCGGCCGGGATCCGAGAGAAAAGGCCATTGCGCGCCGAGTCCATCCCTGAACTCATTCGTTTGCAGAAGATTGTCGGTGGAGATCGTCACGATGCGCGCATAACCGACTTTCAGCTCCGGATGGAATTCGACCAGATGCCGAAGTTGACGGCGGTCTTTGGGACAGTAATGGCCTCGGGACAGCACGACAATCATTGGATCGATGCCCTGAAGATCAGAGAGCTTTCTCCGAGTTCCGGTCTGATCCGGAAGCGCATAATCAGGGAATGCCGATCCGACTTGTATGCCTGATCTCATGAGGCCCTCCTCTGCTTGCATTGCGCATGTGTCGGCTTGGGACTGAGGAACAGCGTGACACGGGCTCAGAATAGATAGTGCCGTGACTGGATGCTGCTCACCGACCCATTGATCGATCCAAACTCTTCAATGATCCAGTCGCGCCATCAACCGCCGTTTACTGTCACGCCGGAAACGAACCTTCTGTGTTGCCGGTCCCCTAAGGCAATGAATACGTCATGTTCGGCCAGGCAGCATAGCCATAGATCCGGCCTTCTTCCTTCCGCTCGATATTGATCCCGCCGACGAACGGCGTTGTCCCCGTAATGCCTTTAAATGCGCCGTTTCCCCAGGAGAACGTAAACTCGCCTCTGCAGTCGTCCTTCTTTCCGACGCATCGCATTTCCCCGTACGCGATGTCTTTGCCTTCGTGCGCCGTCATGACGCAGAGTGCGCTCTGTCGTTCCTCTTTGTTCTCGGTAAAACGGACCACGGTCTGGCAGTCTATTTTGGCCGCGTGGATCCGTGCATGACCGGAACCCTCGGGATGTCGAATGAACATGGTCCCGGTGATCGCGCCGGTAAAGACTCTGTCCCCATCTCCCAGATCTTGGATCGCGCCCGTCCCATTCCAGCTGGCGGTGGCCTCGCCCGCTTCGATGGTCTTCGCCTCGGCGCAGTTGAAGAGGCCTATGCTCACGACGAGTAGGGTGGCTATCCATAAGTTGCACTGTTTGAATCGCATGACTACTCCTTTGTATATGTGAAGTCTTCGGTCGCAGTCGCAGCTGAGATGGATCGGGCGGCCGTGAGACAATGTCTGTCCGCCGGACCGTGGCCTTGGTGACTAAGAATCTTGAGCTATCGGCCCCCATCACTGGGAATTGAATTGTTATAGCCTGATGCCCGACTTTCCCGGCGTCAGAATGCCGTTGGGATCCAACCCCCGATCATGAGAAACTTCGCTGCATAGTTGTCGCCTTCCCCGAAGAAATTGACGATGACGGTGAAGACCGGCCAACTCGGTCTCCTTCACCGACACTCCGTCTTTCCTGCCGAACCGTAGAGGTGGGCGTTCGCGTTGAGCACCAACTGCCTATTAGAGACTGTATGGACTCGATATACTTAGTTCAACGGCTTGTGATGTAAAATCATCGCAACCATTCGTGGGGGACTTTGCGTTGCAGGTCTCGTGCTTTTGCATCAGCATCAGATTGATCGACGGCCTCTAAGAGGTCTTTGGCGAGCTCCCGTTTAACTTGGACCTTGTCCATATCCGGGTTCTCTTTTTGCGCCAACACATCCGCTTCAATCTGCCGGCGACGCGCCATCTCCCGCAACTCCGCCGCATGTGGCGGTAGGCGGTATTGTCTCGACGCGGAGGCAGAGTCCGTTGGGTGGATTCAGTGGTCTATCCTGGCGAAGGAGGTGTGGTGTGTCTGGACTCCTCCAGTGGGGCGGTGGAGGAACGGGTTAATCGCTGAGAGGACGACCAATATGCCGGCAATACGAAGCGTTGGGGGGACACAACATAGTACCTCCCTTCTGGAACTGTCCGCCTCAATGAGTGGGTCGCTTCGAATGGTTCAGCTAGTGTGGTGTCCCAAAGATTTCTTTCACCGGCGGTTCGCCCCCTCCCCGCCGCCTCTCCCCCGTGG
>DAISKX010000358.1:0-4702 GCA_036820725.1 Nitrospiraceae bacterium | reverse complement strand
CCGGTTGGGCGGCAAAGAGCGTAAAGGCGCCGAAGATGTTTTCCAGCGTCTTCTGCGAGGCCAGTGCTACGGCTATCCCGCTGATGCTGAGGCCGGCCAGCAAGGTGGTCACCTTGAAGCCGATATTGTCGAGCCAGAGGAGCACGGCGGCGGTGACCGCGACGGCCTTGAGAAGCCGGGCCAGTGGCTTCAGAAGCACCAAGGCCCCCGCCAGTCCTTTGCGGTCGAGGTTTGCACTCGACCGGTGGGCAACGAAGTCCACGACCCGCAGGAGCAGCCAGGCCAGCGCGAACACCTGGACAGTGCGGGCTTGTCCGACCGCTCGCACCGCAACGGACGGCCCGATCACGTGCATGACATTCCTCCCCAAGACCGTCCACAGGAGGAGCTGCAGCGGTCCTGAGAAGAAGTGGGAAATGTTCTGGGCCAGCTCGGAATTGAAGTAGCTCAGAACATAGATGGCCGACCGTGTGATGAGGACGGCGATCGGATACAGCACAATACCGAGGACAATAAACACCACCCACATCCAGAGGTGAATGCCCAGCAGTGAGACATCGAACAGCCAGGCAGGGAGGACTTGCTCGAACGGGCCATAGCCGAACTCCTTATAGAGTTCCGGAATATCGGCCACCGTGGCACCTGAAAACTTCCAGATATAGGTTCCGTCACCACGCGGGACCCGCTGGAGCAGAATTTCATAGGATTTCCCTCCTTCCGTGGTAATTCGTCCGATGCGATCACGCACAACGGGAAGGTTGTCCGTACGGTCACCTTCCACGCTGGTGCTGAGAAGATCAAGATCAATCCACAGGACCCGATCGAGCACGATCTTCAACTGCCGCGCCAATCTTTGTCCTTGCGCAGGTGTGATCTCCGTCGGCAGGTTACGCAGATCCAGATATTCTGCTGCTCGCGCATAGTCTCGATTTCCGACCGCCACGAGAAATCCGCGAACGCTGGAACGAGGGACATCGCGACCTAGGGGATCCTCGGGAGCCCCGAGCTGCGCACCTTCAGATTCGGCTTGTTTCGTCGCCTGGTCCTTGGTCTTTCCTTCTATCAGGTCCCTGAGCGTCGGCTCCGGCCTATTGTCCTCTGCAAGGACCGGCGGCACCTTCCAACAAGTCATTGATCCGATGCTGAGGGATAGCATCAGGATCAGAGCAAGCCGGTGAATAGTTGCGTGGCTCCTCATCGTCACCCTCCTTCTGCCGACAGGGCGGCCTTCTTGATTTGTGATGATGCCGGATTCAGTAGAATGGGTTGACGTCCTGTGTGGTGGGCGGCCTGATCAGCGAGGGAGAGTTCTTCCGTCCACCGGTTCATCGACCGGCATTGCGCGCCAATCGAAAACCGAGATGGTTGGTTCCCGTATCCGGTGCTCCCTTTCCGCGACCGCCCGGCATGTAACGTGCGCAGTATTGATCGGTGCAGAGGAACGATCCGCCTTTATGGACCCGTTTGGCGACACCGGGCTCGGACGGATCTACGCTCTCCTGTATGTTGGGACCTTGTGGATTACGGATCGGTTCACCGGTTCGCGCTCGACGGGCATAGGTATCGTGCCGGTACCAATCGGCGGTCCACTCCCAGACGTTCCCGGCCATGCCGTGAAGACCATACCCGTTCGGAGGGAAGATTTTCACCGGCGAGGTGGAGACGTAGCCGTCTTCGTGCGTGTTGCGGTCGGGGAAATGCCCCTGGAAGGTATTCGCCATGGCGTGGCCATCAGGCAAGAACGAATCACCCCACACAAACTTCTTCCGGGACAAACCCCCGCGCGCAGCGAATTCCCACTCCGCCTCGGTGGGTAGCCGTTTATGAACCCACTTGGCAAAAGCTTCGGCATCTTCATACGCAACATGCACGACCGGATGGTCCATGCGTGCTTCGATGGAACTGGCCGTCCCCTCCGGATGACGCCAGTTCGCCTCCTTGACGTAGTTCCACCACTGAAAATGATCGTGCAGTGACACCGTGTGGTCGGGAGGCGAGAAAACGACCGATCCGGCAAACAACATGTCGGGCTTGGCGCCGGGATAGTCTTTTGCGTTTGGGACCCGCTCGGCCACCGTGAGATAACCGGTCGCCCTGACGAACTCGGCGAACTGGGCGTTCGTGACCTCCGCCTCGTCGATCCAGAAACCATCGACGGATACCCGATGGACTGGTTGCGCGTCTCGGAACATCGGCTCGTCTGAACCCATGTCGAACTCTCCCCCCGCAATCCATTTCATCCCGGCAGGTGCGAACTGGCGCGTCATTGCCCCGCCGTACAGGACATATGCCGTTACCAGCGCACATGCCGCCACCAGGCTCGCGAAAGACACCAGCAGAATTCGCGGCCGGTTACCCATTCTCCCGGTTTCGGCGGTCACATGTACCCGTCCCATGCTTTTCCTCAGTATGCGAGGGGAATCTCCTTCGCGAGTTCCGCCTTCAGCACTGCCCGGATCTTGTTCTCGATTTGAATGTAGCGGGCAGTCTTTGCCGCTGGCAACACCTTTCCGATCTTGTCGGCGTAGGTCCGTTTGAGCTTCGCTTCTGCTTCTTCAATTGCAAGCACTTCATTCATGAGCTTCTTCGCCTGGTCGTTTGGAAGAGGGCCCTTGTTGAATGCATCGGCATATTCCTTGATGGTCTTGCCGAGACTATGATTCAGATGCCCCAGTTCTTTCTGATACTCTTCGTAGAGAGGCCAGAATTTCTTGCCTTCCTCGTCGGTGAGCCCCATGTTGCCGGCCACCAAGAGCTTCTTGTCCGCTTTCACCTTCTGGAGCAAAATCTCCATATTGGTATCATCGGCCCCCTGGGTGATCGCCGTGGTAGAAAATAAGATCGTTGCCGCCATCGCCAATGCGCTCAATAGTTTCATCAGTCATTCTCCTTTGTTGAGTAGTGATGCGGATTCTCCGCTTATGGATCCCATTTGTGGATGGTCTCCGGTTAGGGTCGGTCTCATTGCCATGTGTCATCCGTAGCGCAGCTTAAAGACTAAGTATTGCAGCGGCCAGTATGAACGTCACCGCGTTTGCGGCCATGATGGGCACCGAGTTGAAGAGCACGCCATAGACGATCCACAAGAATACCTCGCGGTGAAAGGTCAAAAACATGCCCGGCGACACATCCTTTGTCGAGCGCATCTTCCACGTGTGAATCTACTGCGGAAGAAACGCAATTGTTGTCAGGGCCCCTGAGAGTAAGCCTGTTATATTTGCCATATGCATCGAGAACATGGATCATTCGATGCTCCTTTCCCGCTTTGACGTCTACCCCAGGACGATGGGAGCAAACCGCACAGAGCCGTACGACGCGTGAGTTCTATCAGGAAATCTTTCAAGACGGAACTGTCAAAACTTACAGGTACGACCAGTCATGAGACAGAAGACTTCTGCTTATCCAAGGGACCTAAGCAGGAGCGAGAGCATTTTCCTGATCGGAATTTCTGCCGCGAACACGGACACCAACGGAAGCAGCGAGCAAAAAAATAGTCGTTTGGAAGTAACCCCTCGATCAGGTGGTTGATCGAGGGTTACAGAAAATACGTCAGTCGGGGAGCCTATTGTTCAGAGCGGCTTCCTTGTGACCATGTTCCGCATCCTTGTCGGCGGTCTTCACTTCCTTCAACTCGATCGTCACCTTGTTGATCTTGCCGGTGAACTTGTTGTTCCGCTCCTTATAAGCCTTCGTCACCGGTGTACCCTCATCTACGCCCACGTCGGCGGCGTCATCCAATGAAAAGACGTTCGCCTGTGTCTTTCCGATTCGTCCTTTTGCGACCTGCCGGCCGTTGACAGAGAGCGTACCGAACCCGCCCTTTCCGCGTCCGCCACCGTCGTAGGCAAAGTCGAACACAATCGTCGCCTTTCCGGGTGCCAGCGGCTTGGTGGCGCTCACCGTATATCGCTCGAGGCCGAGCCAGTTATAGGAGTACGCCGGCTTCCCATCCTTCACATAGAAGCTCCAACCGCCGAACTTGCCGCCCTGGCAGAGGATGACACCGTTCGCGCCGCCTTTCGGAATCTCGACCTCGGCTGTGAGTGTAAGAGAGTGATTCTTCACGTTGATGAAGGCGTTCTCCATCATTCCGGTCATGCCCTCATAGACCGTCAGTGAAGTCCGACCGGCCATCAGGTCGGGGCGCCCGGCAACTTGGGGATCGAACCGCTCGATGCTGCGGTCGTCGATCGGAAGCACGTTGTACTTCACTGCCTCGGTCATGAAGAGGTCTTGCAGTTCCTTGAGTTTCTCAGGATTCTTAGCAGCGAGGTCATTGATCTCAGCAAAATCCTCCTCGACGTTGTAGAGTTCCCAGATGTCCTCATCAAGCGGCCGCCGCGGTGCAGCCTCCCACGGCGCCTTGTGGATCGTGCGCGCCACCCAGCCATCATGATAGATCGCCCGGTTCCCGATCATCTCGAAGTACTGGGTCTTGTGCTGCGACGGGGCCTGCGCGTCGGCGAATGTATAGACCATGCTCACCCCCTCGATCGGCCACTGGGGCGTGCCGTTGACGACCTTTGGCTGGGGCAGGCCGGCCGCTTCCAATACAGTCGGCGCAATGTCCACGATGTGGTGGAACTGGCTGCGCAACTCGCCCCTTGCCTT
Source organism: Nitrospiraceae bacterium (assembly GCA_036820725.1). Taxonomy (GTDB): domain Bacteria; phylum Nitrospirota; class Nitrospiria; order Nitrospirales; family Nitrospiraceae; genus DASSBQ01. The sequence continues at coordinate 91 of DAISKX010000358.1, read as the reverse complement.
GATGCCCTTCGGCCAATGCACGACCAGCGGATTGCGGGTGCCGCCAAAATCAGCGGCCATCTGCTTGGTCCATGTAAATGGCGTGTTGCCG
>DAISKX010000357.1:0-4709 GCA_036820725.1 Nitrospiraceae bacterium | reverse complement strand
ATATTCGCCAGAATTTGCTCTTCGCGTTTCTTTACAACACCATCGGGGTGCCGGTGGCCGCCGGGGTGTTGTATCCGGTCTGGGGTGTTCTCCTCAGTCCAATGATAGCCAGTGCGGCGATGACGCTGAGTTCCGTCTCGGTTATCTCCAATGCGTTGCGCCTCCGGCGTACCGAATTATGACTTCTGAGTGCGTGGGAATCAGGGCCATGATACCTTGTGGGCTGCAATTCGTCCTATCCGTTCTCGCACCATGAAGAGCCAGTCGGCACAAACCCTCCATCCATGGGTTCTCTGCACCCCGCTCGTTGGAGCGCTTCTATTCCTATTCGCCGGCATCAGTCACTCTGCGAGCCCGCACGCGGCAACCAAGCCGATGGCGGCTGCCCCGGATTTGCAGTCGCAGGTTCGGACGACGGCGGCGAAAGTCATTCCGGCGATCGTCAGCATTGCTTCGACCGTCGTGGTCCATGACCAGGCCTTTAGCGACGAGGGCCTGCCATTCGGAATGTTTAAGGAAGTGCCGCCCCGACGGCAATATGGCCAGGGGTCCGGAGTAATCGTCTCGCCCGACGGGTACATCGTGACCAATAATCACGTCGTGGCCGAGGCCGTCGACGTCGAAGTCATCCTCGCGGACCGTCGCCAGTATAAAGGACGCGTGGTCGCCACTGATCCCAAAACCGACGGCGCAGTGGTGAAGATCAATGCGACGGGGCTGCCGACGGCGGCATGGGGAGATTCCAGCGCGCTGGTGGTCGGGGATTTTGTGTTAGCCATCGGAAATCCACTCGGGCTCAGCCGGACCGTGACATTCGGCATCGTGAGCGCAGTGGGGCGTGCGGACGTCGGCGTTGCAGACTTCGAGGATTTTATTCAGACGGACGCACCGATCAATCCAGGCAATTCCGGCGGAGCGCTGGTCAATATCCACGGCGAGGTGGTGGGGATCAACACCGCGATTGCCAGTCCCACCGGTGGAAGCGTCGGCGTCGGCTTTGCCATTCCCAGCAATATGGCTCGAGCAGCCATGCAAAGTCTGATCAAGACGGGGCGTGTCGTCCGCGGGTTCCTTGGCGCGTCTACGCAGGATGTGACACCGCTCCTGGCGAAGGTGTTCCGGCTCCCGGACGTCAAAGGTTCGATCGTGACGGATCTTCCCGCAAAGGGGTCTGCCGAACGCGCAGGTTTGAAACGTGGCGATGTTGTCGTGCGGTTCGATGGTCGTGATGTGATGGACAGCGGGCATCTGCGGAATCTCATCGCTGCCGCGCCCATCGGCAGCAAACACCGGCTCGATCTTGTGCGCGAAGGCAAACCAATGCAGGCCGAGCTTGTTGTGCAGGAAGCTCCGCGTGAACGGGGACGGAAATCACAAACGGCCACATCTTCCAATCTGACCGCGCATCCACTGGCCGGCGTCATCGTGGATGAGATCACGCCTGCGCTGGCCCGACAAATGGATCTCACCGCCAATTCGGGTTTGGTCGTGACCGACATTGAAGAAGGCAGCATGGCGGAAGTTGCCGGTCTCCAGCCCGGTGATCTGATTCTTGAACTCAATCGTCAGCCCCTCGGCAATTTCAGTACGTTTCAGCGTCTCGCCGAACCGCTCAAACCGACCGATCTTGCCCTCCTGTTGATCAACCGCCAGGGAACGGTGCTGTATATTCCCATCCAAGGAGAATAGGGGAGGCACGCAACCACGCAGCCCTCTTTGCTCGCAGACCGCGCACCCTCAGAAGGTGCTCGGTCGATGACGCGCAGTAGAAGGCCACGTGGTCACGCGCCTTGGAAGAGAGGAGAGATCGCCGGAAAGCCCGGCTGCGGCTCCCCCATCCCCCGCAATCCGGACCCCCTCACGAAGACCCTGGGCGCTCACCGTCTCGCGCCCGTGCGCAAACATGAGGCGATTTATTCATCCCCTCGCGCACCCCACACATCAGCACGTCTCGGCCGCAATGCACCGATCGCGTAGGCATGACACAAAAACAAGAAGAGTTCCTATAGAAGAGCACGATCGGAATGTGCTCGCTTCGGCGGGAGACGTCTGCTTCCTCGCCCTCCGAGGGAGGGAGAGGAGAAAGGTGAGGGTGGGCTGGTAATGATTTGCCCCTCACCCTCCCCTCTCCCCATGGGGCGAGGGAATATAGGGCCCCACCACAAATCTCGGGAAGTTCATCATTTTCTAGCTGCATTTTCTCCCTCTTAATTGACGCTAAGGAATTGACTCATTCAGCCTGGTTGTATTATGGTGCGTGCTACGTTTTATAGAATCGTAGCACCGGTTGTCGCATGAAAAAATTGGTTCGCTTCGGAATGTCCCTCGACCAAGACCTGCTCGATCGGTTTGATCTCCATATCAAAGGGAGGAAGTACACCAACCGATCGGAAGCCCTCCGCGACCTGATCAGGGACAAGCTGGTCGGCGAGGAATGGTCGGAGAACAAAGAGACTGTCGGGACCATCACCTTTATCTATGATCACCATGTCCGGGACCTGAACCACAAACTTACGCATATCCAGCATGATGTCCAAGGGTTGATTTTGGCCGGGATGCATGTGCATCTCGATCATGATCACTGTTTGGAAGTCCTGGTTGTCAAAGGGAAGGGGGCGGCGATCAGGAAGGTCGCTGATACCATCCTCAGCATCAAGGGGGTCAAGCACGGCAAACTGGCCATGACGACGACAGGAAAGGCGTTGAGCGTGTGATGAAGATCTGCATCGTGGACGGACGCGGGGGCGGTATCGGTAGTCGCATTGTCGAAGGCCTCCGAAGCCTTGCAGTGGACGGGCACGCGGTCGTCGGATTGGGTTTGAACGTGGTCTCTGCAGCGGCCATGGCTCGCGCCGGAGCGACACAGATCGAGACGAGAGAACAGGCGATCACCCAACAACTGGGTAGTGCGGACATGATCATCGGTCCACTCAGCCTGCTCATGCCGGGAGCCATGCTCGGCGAGGTGACCCCGCTCGTCGTGCAAGCCGTGTTGGACTCGCACGCGCGCAAATTCCTTCTCCCGATTAATCGACGCAAAGTAGAGGTCATCGGCACGGAGGGACGAACTCTCGATACGTTGATCCTCCACACCATTCAACGTGTCCACCAGGCAGCCACCCCTCCCGTCATGTCCTGAGCCGTTTCCAGAGCACATACGCGGACGACAAGGCTCTGTCCAGGTTTCCAGCCGACGTCGTGGCTGCTATTGTAAGGGGGCATCCCGGTGCCATCCACGTCCCTGCGACATTCATGGGGGCAGGGAAGACGGTCTCGTGCCGACCGGACGGTGTGGACACATTGTATTTGACTCTGCCTCAATGAGACTGAGATGCTATCGCCCGATTCGTGCCAAGGAGCCGATACAGTGAGCGACGAGGCACAGCCCCATGTCAGAAAGGGAGGCGTATATGGGAGGCATGACACAATTCATTGATCGGCATTATCGGCATTTTAATGCGGCCGTGGTCAAAGACGCCGCGCAAGCGTATCGGGCACACCTCGATCAGGGCGGGTTGATGTTTATGACGCTGGCCGGCGCCATGAGCACCGCTGAGCTGGGCTTGTCGCTGGCGGAAATGATCAGACAAAACAAAGTGCATGCCATTTCATGTACGGGGGCCAATCTCGAAGAAGACCTCTTCAATCTGGTGGCCCACGATCATTATGTGCGTCTGCCGCGGTATCGAGAGTTGACGGCGCATGATGAACAGGCGCTTCTCGACAAGCATCTCAATCGCGTGACAGATACGTGCATCCCCGAAGCGGAAGCGATGCGCAGGGTGGAACGTGTTCTCGCGGAAGAGTGGCTGTCGATGGATAAGAAGGGTGAACGGTGTTTCCCGCACGAACTATTTTACCGGGCGATTCGCGAAAACAAGCTTAAAGAGCACTACCAGATCGATCCTGCCGACAGCTGGCTGTATGCCGCGGCCGAACGGGATCTCCCGATGTTTGTGCCGGGCTGGGAAGATTCCACCATCGGAAACATGTATGCGGCGCAGTGCCTCGGCGGCAAACTCAAAAATCTGCATACCGTGCGGACGGGAATTGAGTACATGATGGCATTGGCTCAGTGGTACCAGCGGGTCATGGAAAAACAGAGCATAGGATTTTTCCAAGTCGGCGGGGGAATCGCCGGTGATTTCCCAATCTGCGTCGTTCCGATGCTGTCTCAGGATGTGCGTCTTGAGCATGTCAGGTTGTGGGGATATTTCTGCCAGATCAGCGATTCGACGACGAGCTATGGATCGTATTCGGGCGCCGTTGCCAACGAAAAGATCACGTGGGGCAAGCTCGGCGCAGAGACCCCGAAGTTTGTCATCGAATCCGATGCTACGATCGTCGCGCCGTTGATGTTTGCCTACGTTCTAGGATGGTGAACGCCATGGACCTCTCGAAGGGACGTGTCTTGGTGACAGGCGGTGCGGGATTCATCGGAAGCGCCGTCGTGTGGGCGCTCAATCGACGCGGATGCGACAACATCGTTATTGTCGACGAGTTAGAGTGTAGTGAAAAGTGGCGCCATTTGGGCCCACTGCGATTTAGCGACTACCTTGAGGCTAGTGATCTGTTGCCTGCCCTCGGCAGCCATGCGCTCGGGAAGTTCAGGTTGATCGTCCATCTCGGCGCCTGTTCCTCGACGACCGAGCGTAACGCAAGCTATCTGGTGAAAAACAATTTCGAGTTTACCAAGAAGCTGGCAACCT
>DAISKX010000356.1:0-4720 GCA_036820725.1 Nitrospiraceae bacterium | reverse complement strand
TCCACGAGCGGCATAAATATGTTCACACGCTGTCCAGAAAACCGGGGGCGATACACTGGGACCTTGTCGGAAATTCTCTTTAAATATCGTTCCCACCTATCACGCCATGCTGCAATGTATTCGATAGGAGCGAGCAAAAAACGGCCGGCCGAGACAGTGGATTCTAAGGCCTGACCAACTTGCCGAACTGAAGGTTGAAGCGCATCTACATACACTTCTTTTAACGGGGCAGCTTTTACAAGATCTTCAGGCAAGCTCATGGTGAGCCGAACATTCTACACTGCTTCTACACAACGCTTTACCGGTAGACATATTCTCGTAAGTTATTGATATATGGTGCGCCCGGCTGGAATCGAACCAGCGACCCACAGCTTAGAAGGCTGTTGCTCTATCCGACTGAGCTACGGGCGCGGCCTTAAAATTGGAGGGTTAGGAACGTTGACTAGTTTCATACCTGTCGTTTGGGTATCTTGTGCCATTTTATGAGCCATCTCGTCAATGCTCGGCCTATTCCGGTCTCGGCGACAACTGTCGCCGCTCAGAGGCAGCCCGGGGTCGATTCTTTACGATCCCTTCATCCTCGCGCAAGGATTTTTTTCGAGCTGAGACCTGTAGCCAGTATTTGATTGAGAGTTCGTCGAAAAATACGCCGGCGGGCTTGTCCACCCGACCTGAATTGACCTAAGCAAGCCGAACGTTCAGCGCCGAAACGACATTGTCTTCAGACAGCCAAGCCGACGAGAATTTCGTCGCATTCTGCATGATGTGTCACTCCTTCCGAGCCACGCCGCAAAGAGAGCCGGGCATTTCTTCCATGAACTTGCCCCGTGCACTGACGATCTCCTTGATGGTTGGGATGGGAACAGTCATCCGGATCATCCATTTGCTCTGCCCCTCTTCCATCGAGACAAATTCTCCGTCAGCGTGGAATTTGGTCAAATGTCTCGGCACATAACACACCCTCGTCCCCCCGTTTTTTAACAGCAGCTCCAAGATAAACCACAAGTTTTCTAACCGTTGTTCGAACTTCCGATACGTTGCATTGTTGAGTTCGCCACCTGCTGACGCCAAAGCTTCTTTGATTCTCCCCTGAAGGGCAGGATTCCCCGTTATGGACACGGGATAATACAGGTCGGCGTGTCCCTTGTCTTCAAGCCGTGCCTTCACGTCCGGCTCTCCAATGATTATTTCATGTCCATGCCGAGCAATTTCCTCAAACACCGTAGACATTGTTAATTGTTTCTTTTGTGCCCGGTCTCGTTCATCCGCCAATTGCTGTTCCACCTTCGCGTGAAGGTCCTTCCCCGTGAGCAGGCGCGCGTAAAAAGTATTTTCCCGCTTCTGGATATTGGCCAGTGCTTTCTCCTGCTCCCGTAACCGATCCTGCGCCGCTTCTCTCTCCGGTGCAGACATCCGTGGGCTGGCAAGCGATTCCTTCAAGGTTTCCACTTCCGCCGTGAACCTCGCGTAGTCTCCCTGAAGCTTTTTGTATTCTTGCATCAAGGCCTTGACCTTGATGCGTTTGGCCATTTCTTCCATTTTGTCGACTGTAACAACGGCTTTGATTTTCACGGAAAACCGTAGACCGTCACCTTCCAGCTTCCTGTGCTTTTCCAGTGTCTCCATCCGGAGACTGCCGCCCGCAATGACCTGACCTTCCTCGCTGGTCAGATCAAGATTTCTTGTTTTTGTATAACGTTCGACATGGGCGACAGCCTCTTTCAATGCCATCTGCTTGGCTTTCTGCAGCACCATGGCTTCGGCAAACGTCGGTGTTTCGCTGTCACCCATGATGTAGAACGCTTCAGTAGTGATCGTCTCGGGTTGAGCATGGACAGGAGGGACAGAAGAGAGGAGGAAGAGGAGACAAGCCCAACATGTTGTTACGCGAGAACTGTCGACTTGCAATGCAAGGGTGGTTCGAACGCTCATGAAAGCCTGTCTTTCACACCATTTTCATTCCGCGCGCAAGGCTGAACCTCACCTATCTGCGCAGGGGTCATTTTCTTCGCGCTCTGGTCACACCCCTGAGCTGCATCCTGGGTTCTCCTTGTGCCCCGGAAAGGTTATACCACTTGTGGACTTCAGTATAGTCCTGTAATACGCCTCAGCGTATAGGTTATGGTGGTGTATAAAGTGGCAGATGTGGCCGCTGCAAGGACCGGCTTGCGTGGTTGAAGCTGACGAAATAGAATTGTCTGAACAATCGCCTTCGAAGCCGTGCCAGACCACCATTGGGCGCTACAGGAGGTACCCCCATGAAGTTAGAATTGACGCTTGAAGAAGCTCGCGTGCTTGACGTGGCAGTGGAATACATCAAGAAACATAAGGACGTGGCGGTAAAGATTTACTCCGGGTATGAGGACGATATTAAGACGGTCAATGCAGTCGGAGGAATGCTGAGGGCAGCCTATCTGACCGAAAAACAAAAGCCATAGGGTGGTTCCTATCCCAGCATGAGCGGCATGGTGCTGGGCCAATTGCGAGCGGTCCAGTTGAATCCAGCAACCTCTGACTGCTCACCGGGGGCCGGCAGCTACGTATATGCAGTGCAGTCAACTCCATACATAATCTTGAGGTTGCTCTTCTTCTGAATCACCTCGTGGTTTTTCGACCACGGTTCACTCTACAGCACACGGACAAACTATCGACCTCTATCTTTCCATTGGAATGGTGATCACGATTCCGCCCATGACATCGTTGCGCTTGAAATCTCGTTTTGGACTGTTTGGATGCGCATTATGGCATCCAATGCATGACTGGTTGATTGCCCTATCAGCATACACTGTCTGAAACATGCGTCCCCTCGTGCTGGTGACCACTTTGCTGTAGGGCTGTTCCGGGGTCTTCTGAACTTCCTCGAGCCCTGTTCGTTCAAAGTCGGTTTCCGGTCCATTCTTGGCTCTGATCGGCCAGAGGCTAATCAGTCGATAGCGAATCCCGCTTCTTTTCTCCGCCACCGTTCTCGCCGCTTCCATCAGGAACTGAGCCGGAAGGGGGAGTGTGCCGCGCTCGGCCCAATTTTCAGAAGATACGACGATACCCCTAACCTGCATCCGCTCTACAACGTGGGTCGCATAGAATGTTCGGTCTGCCTCGATGACGTCGTGTATGTAGTCGGCAACAGTCTGTGGAGGAATACCCACCAGGCCTTCCCGATCGGGACTCTCGGCAGAGAGTGCCCACCGGCCCAGGAGAGCGAGCGTAAGCAGTACCACCGCAATCGCCCATGTAAAGCCCTTCATGGTCATAGCGCACCTCACTTTTTCGATGCGAACAAGGGCTTACCCAGGAAGGATAGCGCCTAAACAACTGAACCCCGTCGACGGATCGCCGGGAGAAAGTGCCTCTCCCGGAGCCGTATCCGGCGTAGGGGGAAGGCGATGGGGAGTCACTGATCATGCGCTGCTCCCACAACTTCGCGCTCGCTCTCTGACCCGCTATTCCTCCGTGAGTATGCATAATCTTGAAGACCGCGCCGGATGATTCCATCAAGAAGTGAGGGGTAGCTGCCGCTGATGGCCCTCTTTCCAATAACGGTCACCATTCCGTCTCTATTGCGGATGAGTTCATGCATGTTTTTTCGGATGCGCCTCTTGGCATTCTGAAAGACTTCTTCTGCCAACTCCCAGACTTCAGAGTGCCCGGTGCGTTCCTGTTTTTCGGCATATATGGCGGTGGCCACAATAGTGAGTAGATCCTCGCCGACGGCTTCAATGCGGTTCTGGCGACCCTGATCATCCTGCAGCGCTTCCCGGTGCATGGTCATGGCATAGAAGATGACCCGCGCGAGGCGGCGACTGGCGCGCTCGACGAAAGTCAGCTGAACTCGGACTCGGGGGTGCTGGAATTCAGATCGCGATAAGGATAACTTGCTCCTCCATCGTTTCCAGTACCAGGGCATATAGAACTGAAGAAGCCGTACCGACTCTTTTAGCCGGTCGAAGCCTGTCACTCGCTCATCGATCCATTTCTGAGCTCGTTCAAGATGTGAGCCTAGTGCCTCCCGTGCGACAAAAGGCCGCAAGATATCGGTCGCCCCTTCTCCAATTCGATACATTTCCGCATCCCGAACGAGTTGTTCGATACCAAAGGCAGGCTCGCCGCGAACCCGTTTCGACTCTGCAGTCTCATACCCCATCCCGCCGAAAATGATTTGCGCATCTTTCAGAAATCGAATCGTTTCTTCAGAACAGAACATCTTCGTCACAGCGGCCTCGATGCGGATGTCATACCCTGCATGATCGGCGAGATGCCAGACAAGTTGCGCTAGAGATTCCATCGCAAAGAGATTCGTCGCCATGTGCCCAATCCGCATTTGCTGCGTCTGACGCTCCGCCAGAGGCCTTTTGAATGTCACGCGGGAGCTCAAGCGATCGAGAGTCGGCTGCCACGCCTGCTTCGCCATGCCCAGACAAATGGCCGGTACACTGATGCCGCGTCCGACGTTCAGAATCGTCAAGGCATACTTCAACCCCTTCCCGATCCGACCAATCACATTGTCGAGCGGAATCCGTACATCCTTCAGAGTCATATGGGCATTTTCGATCCCGCGGCATCCTTCAAACTGGCAGCGCTGGCGTACCAGTACGCCCGGCGCGGACATATCCAGGATGAAGGCGGAGTGCACCGAATCTTGCGCGCCTGTGCCGCCTGGGACTGCCACCCATTCAATCGGCCCCTCATGCTCTACCCGCTGTGCCGGGACACGCGCGATAAG
>DAISKX010000355.1:0-4744 GCA_036820725.1 Nitrospiraceae bacterium | reverse complement strand
CGGGTATGACATCGGTCTGCCATCAAGACGAGGGTGCATCGGACTGTATTGATCCAATGCCCGATACCGGCGAGCCGGGTGCGACATACGACTCTCCGAGTGATGAGACAGTCGCGACGCGTTTCCGTCGGTACACTTTCGAGCGGGTAAATGCGGAGCTGGATTGTTGGTGGTCAGAAATTCGCTCTTGCCCAGATAGCACAATTTTTCAGACCCGTGCGTGGGCGGTCTTCGTGTCGAGCACACAGCAAGCCGAACCCATTGTTGTCGCAGTCAAAGATGGTGACCGCACCATCGGATACTTCATCGGGTTGATTATGAGCAAGTATGGAATGCGAATCTTGGGCAGCCCCTTTCCCGGATGGAGCACAGACTACATGGGCTTCGCCTTGTTGCCTGGCATGTCGCGTAAGTTGGCCCTTCGAGGACTCTTGGAATTTGCATTTGACCACCTCGGCTGTGCGCATGTCGAACTCATGGATCGTCATGTTACGACGCAAGACCTTATCGACCTGAATGCACAGTGCTATCTGTACCGGAGCTTTGCCATCGATCTAACGCAGGACGAAGCCGCTCTCTTCAGTAACTTGACAGGAGCCTGCCGGCGCTGCATTCGCAAGGCCGACAAGAATGGGGTCGTGATCGAGGTCGCGCAGGTCAACGGATTTGTCGAAGAGTATTTTGACCAGCTCAGCGATGTCTTTGCGAAGCAAAGGCTGGTTCCCACCTATGATGTGGACCGTGTGAGGCAATTGATTGCGCATCTTCATCCGACAGGCCAATTACTCTTACTTCGCGCACGTGATCGGAGCGGGCGATGCATCGCCACCGGCATTTTTCCCCACTTAAATGGCGTGATGCATTTCTGGGGCGGGGCGAGTTGGCGTCGATACCAGATCTTACGACCGAATGAAGCGTTGCACTGGTATGCGATGAAGTATGCCAAATCACAAGGCCTCCACACATACGACATGGGTGGGGGCGGAGAGTACAAGCGGAAGTACGGCGGCCGTGAGGTGCAGGTGCCCTGGATTAGAAAGTCGAAATATTCCTGGGTCGCGTCTGCGCGGAATATCGTGAAGCGCGCGCACATTGTCCGACAGTGCTGGCTCGGTCGACTACGGCAATTATCACAGCCAAGTCAGAAGGCAGATGCGACCTGAATGAGAAAGAGACAAAGTGCCGCGCGAAGCATGTACACGTACTATAGCTTAAGAGTAAACTTGGCTTTTTGTTTTCTGGCCGGTATTTGATGGTGGATGCGCGAAGATATGAAAACACACGAAATGCTGTGGGGTGACCCACTTCGCCACCGAGCAAGACGGCTTTCGTAGTTGCGTATCACAGGACAGTCTGGACCGTCACCTCGCCGTGTAGCCGGGGGTTACCTTCTCCGGCAGCGTGAAACCGAAGCACAACCACCAGTCAAAGGGGTCTCCGCAATGATAACCAGTGAGCAATTGGTCCGTGCTCGATTAGCTATACTCTTAATGGCGACTGAACTGAAGAACATAGCCAGAGCTTGTAAGCTGGCCAGGGTGAGTCGGTCGCAGTTCTATGCGATGAAGAAAGCGTATGAGACCCATGGAAGGGAAGGCTTGGTTCCTCGACCTCGTCGGAAGCCACAGATGCCCAATCGGACACCCGCTGCAATTGAGGAACAGATCCTATTGAAAACACATGCCAATCCAGCGATTAGTTATATTAGGCTGGCCGAACAGATGAAGGTAGGTGGGTGTTCTGTCACACCGACGATGGTCCGATACGTCTGGAAGCGGCACGGGTTGTCGACCATTCCCGCGCGGCTTCAATGGGTAAAAGGACAAAACGGGCGCTTCGGTGGTGTGAAAGGTAACGGCGCGTCCAAAAGGTTGCTCGAAGTCGATCCAGGCACATACGTCCCTACCACTTCTACCGTCCCGATCTCCCCTACGCCTGTGACGGACGCAGTGTAGGATTATGAACGTATATTTCAATGTGTTGAGCGATCTCCAACTAAGTATTCTCACTAAAATACTTCTTGACCACTATCCGCGGAACAAGAGAAAATCAGCGCCGTAAGGCAAAATAAAAATTTTCATAATGAGACGATTAGACGCATGTTTCATTTTGAGACAAGTGGTAACAGGATGCGTGGAAGGTGGCTAGTGGGATTGGCGTCGTCTGTGCGTCTAAGTGTGTTGGCCATGGTGCTATTTGTGCTCGCCGGCACGCTCCCGCTTGATGCGAAGGCCGACAGTCATACCTTCACGGGAGACCGGGAGGATCGTTCGAGTTTCAGGGGAAATTCCTGTGCCAGGAACACTATTGCTGTTCGGTATAGGTACTGCCGCGCTCATGGCGTGGCAGTACCGCACGCATCGTTGGACGAGTGCTCTGTCCTAGCGGTGTAAGGAGAGTCCTTTGGTGATGGTAATTAATCCAATCTAAATCAGGAGGTCGGGCTATGAGACGTCTGGTGTTAGGCAGCCTCTTCGCACTGATCCTATCCATAGGATTGTTCGCTTCCCCGGCTCAAGCGAGCGATTTAAGCTTGGCCATGATGCCCCATGCCTCGATTGCCACCTTGGGAAAAACCGGTCATATGGCGACCGGGAACCTAGATTGGTTTTGGGAGTGGCTGAGGTACACAGTACGCACATTTTTAAGTAATGTCAGAAACCACAATACACCAAACGGCAGTGTTCCCATTCCGGGCACACTCCTTCTGTTTGGCGCGGGGTTTGCCGGCCTTGTCGTCTGGCGCGCGAGGCACCCGCGAGACTGATTCGCTCTGCCTCGGCCATTACGATTGGCTGAAAAATGACCCTAGTCTGAGAACACAGCGATCACGCATTGCCCACTCGCCGTGAATACGGCCAGGCGAGTGGGCGTTCCTAACTTCTTCTATCAAATTCAGCTCTCCAAATGTTCGGGCTCTATAGTCTGGCTGATGCCTCACGGTGAGTTGTATCTTCCGTTCGATCGCCATGCTCGCTCTATGGTACGACCGGTAGGCACACATTCAATCTTCCGCTACGCAAGGCTGATCAATTGAATATACGAATTGTGCAACAGCACTCCACCATACATCACGGGCGCGTAAGCTACATTGGATACATCTGCATCCTATTGGGCATAGCTCTCACAAGCTGCTCGACTCAATCGGTCGATGAGGTCACAACGCGTCGTTTCGACCGGGCCAGGGAACTTATGGAGAAACAGCAGTTTAGAGAAGCTCTGACTGAATACCAGCATGTGGCATCACTCTTTCCCAGCGACGATAAAGCACAATACGAGTTGGCACTCTTGCACCTGAAAATAGGTAAGGCAGACGATCTGAGTCTCGCCCACCAAGCGTTACTCAAGGTGGTCAGGTTGAATCCCTCTCGGTTCGATGCTCACGTGCACTTGGGACGGCTGTATCTCATCAGCGAGCAGCCTGCCAAGGCACGGCTGCATGCCTACACGATTCTCGCGCTTCAGCCGACGAATGCGGACGGGCATTTGATTCGAGGGCAGAGCCTGATTCGGGAAATCAATGTTCAGGCAGGAATGGCCGAGCTTCATAAAGCCATAGAGGCTGATCCGGACCGACCTGACACTTACCTGGAACTCTCTGAGGGTGTTCGGCGATGCGCATTTACTTGCGGGGGATACAAAGCGCGTGCTCGCAATCATTCAGGACGTGGCCACAGCGCTCCCTCACGATCCGTCTATTCATCAGCGTCTCGGCGTCATTGCTCGCATGCAGCACCGCCCTGCTGAGGCTGTGGCGCACTTCGAACAGGCTCTTGAAAAGAATCCTCAGCTCACGGAAGCCCTGGAGCAGATTGTGGCGACTCTCCTGTCTCAAGGCAAGGTGCGGCAGGCGCGTGAATGTGTGGGACGGCAAATCGATACAGCCCCCAACGATCCGAAGCTGTACAATCTGTTAGGCCAATTGCTGAGCATGTCCAAGGAGTTTTCGGAAGCCGAAGCAGCATTCAAGAAAGCCCTGTCACTTGACGGTACGCTGCTGCCGGCCTATGCCAATCTTGGTGAGCTCTATGCTCGACAGGGACAGATAGACCGCGCGATCGGAGAATTCGAAGCGATCTTGGCCAAGAGCCCACAGCACCTGCCGACCTTGATGATCCTCGGCATGCTCCATGAGCAGCGAGAGGAATCTCCTCGTGCGACAGCAAAATACGAAGAGGCGATCCGGCTGAACCCCCAATTCGCTCCTGCCGCGAATAACCTTGCCTGGATTTTGCTCGAACGAGGGGGCGACAAGGACCGAGCGCTGTCCTATGCCGAAACGGCACGAGAGGCTTTGCCCCGCGACCCTTATATTGCGGATACGCTGGGGGTGGATTTATTACCACAAACAGATGTATGCGAAGTCGGTGAGCTTGTTGACAGAAGCCGTCGATCGTTTTCCCGAAGAGCCTCTCATACTGTACCATCATGGGATGGCGCAATATGGCAACAACAACAGTGTCGAGGCGAAAAAATCGCTCAGCAAGTTTCTGACACTGAGTCCTGCCGATCCGCATGCCCGCAAGGCGAAAGAAGTCCTCGCCGCAGTATCCTAACCCGCATTATTCATGAAGGCTTCTACTCCAACCGTCGCTACGATGATTCACAAGCCTGAATCAGATGAGGTGTCTCACTCTCGCACCAAGATCCGTCGAGTGGTGCTCGACCTCGCAAGCGCGGAGGCGACGCGCCTGGCCGCTGCTTTTACGCGACCAGGCTGGCGGGCTCGCCGCTCAGTCGGTCG
>DAISKX010000354.1:0-4747 GCA_036820725.1 Nitrospiraceae bacterium | reverse complement strand
CCTGGATGCTCAGGTCCCACAGCGTTCCGACGTGGAAAGGTCGGGATTTCTTTCCGCGATCAACTTGTCAGCCCGCTCGACCGCTTCATCGAGCAGGTCGGCGAGTTTGACCGTCTCACCGCTCCGAGTTTTGAACGGCTTGTTGTCTTCCCCCAGAATACTGCCGAACCAGACATGACTGAGCGTGATCCTCGCGGCAAACTCCGGCTGCCAGCGTCGGAAGGTCGCGAAGAGCTGCCGGAAGTGGTGTTGCTGACGTCCATCGGTCACATATACGATCTCGTCTGGGGCAAACTCTCGAATCCGATAGTGGAGCGTGGCGAGGTCTGTGGTCGTGTAATTCGCGGCTCCGTCGGCTTTTTGCACGATCGCTGGAATGTCCACCCATTCGCCGTCGCGCTGGATCAGGAACGGATCGTCCTTTTCCGGCAGCGTATGGTCGCTGAACACGCACACGGCCCCTTGGCTTTCCTTCGCTACCCCTTTCTTCAACAGATCGTCAACGACCTCTTTCAGCCATGGATTGTAAAACGATTCGCCGTGCGCATGATCGAAGCGAATGCCGAGACGGTGGTAGACCTGGTCGAACTGGATCTGTGACAGACGGATCATTTCGCGCCAGATCTGTATATTCTCTTCGTCACCAGCCTGCAGCTTCACGAGGTCCTGTCGCGCCTGTGCGTGGACCGCGGTATCGTAGCCTGGCTTGTCCGGGTCACATCTCGCACTGATCGTTTTATAGATTCGCTCCAGCTCAGTAATCGGCTCCTTGGCCAACGCGTCTCTATCCAGAATCGTCTTCCACCCTACCAGCAACATGCCGAACTGGGTCCCCCAGTCGCCGATATGATTGTCGGCAATCACGCGATGCCCGAGGAATCGCCCGATCCGGCACAAGGAATCGCCCAGAATCGTGGAGCGGATATGGCCCACATGCATCGCCTTCGCGACGTTGGGAGAGGAAAAATCCACGACCATCGTACGTGAAGGGAGCGGCGGACAGCCCAACCGCTCATCTGCCGTCAGCGCCTTGAGCCGGTCGGCCAGCCAATGAGGATGAAGCCTGAAGTTGATAAACCCCGCTCCGGCAATCTCCGGCGGAGGTCCCATCTCCTCAAAATCAATGCGCGTCGCGATCTCCCGGGCCAGCGCCCGCGGGTTGACGCGGCGGACCTTGGCCAACTGCATGGCGACCGCGGTCTGGTAGTCTCCAAACCGGGTGTCTGCGGTCGGCGCGACATGGATGAGGAGCGATTCGTCTTCCAGCGCTCGACGAATTTTGGCGGCGATCAACGACGGAATCGTGTCCATTTATCTCTGCCTGTTTTCATACGACTGGAGAAGAGATCCCAGTAGATGAACGACCTCGGATTGCGTTCTAAGGTAATACCGGGCCGCCGAAGCAGCCTTCTTCCCGACCCGCACGGTGACGATGCGCTCATCGGGAAGCGAGAACACATCTTCGTCCGTATCGTCGTCCCCTACGTAGAGCGCGGCCTCACATTCCAACTGACGCATCAACTCTAACAGCGCCGTCCCCTTATGCGGCGTACCGGGCGGAATGACATTGACCACCGCTTTGCCCAGCACCAGCCTCGGGAGTGGCGTCAATTGTGCCGTCACGCTCAGCACCAGTTCTTTCGCATGGCGCGGCGAACTGGATTCCCGAAAGTGCATGCTCAACGAATAGGTCTTGTCCTCTATCGACACGGCGCGCCGCCTCAATTCCGCATGAAACCGCTCCATTTGTTTGATCCAGGCGCGGGAACACTCCTTGGCCTGGTGCATGACATGAGGAGATGTGTGCAATCCCTCCATCCCATGGTTGCCGATCATGTGGGGCACGACGCCATTGATACGAACGCGCAGGTCATCGAGCGAGCGGCCCGAGACGATGGCGGTCACCGCCTTGCCGGACAGTTCCTCCAGCGCGGATCGAACCGGCTCAGTCATCGCGGCAGCATGTCGTTCGCGAACGATGCGGGCCAGCGTGCCGTCGAAATCAAACGCATACAGCGGCGCAGCGCCGGCCGCAAGGTGGCCCAACCTCCGCTTACCCGTGGCGTTCAGGAGATACCGCATGGCTGGATGTTATCGTGGGAGGCTGGCCGACCGGCCGACCTGCTTCAGCACCCAGAGCCGCTTCCGCATCCGGGCTGCATCGGTGAGCATGCGCCCGGCCCATCGGTAGACGTTGAACTCCTGAATCAAGCCGCGCATGCTGCGCATCCGCGCCCGCTGTTCATGTGAAGGCATGGTCAACGCTAAGTGGAGGGCGGCCGCACACTGATCCATATCATACGGATTGACCACGAGGGCTTCCGGCAATTCCTGCGCGGCGCCCGTGAACTCACTGAGGATGAGCACGCCTTGATCGTCATCACGCGCGGCAATGAACTCTTTGGCGACCAGGTTCATCCCGTCGTGCAGACTGGTCACCATGCACACCTCCGCCGCCCGATAATACTCGTAGACATCGGGCGGTTCGTGATGCTTGACCTTCAAGATAATCGGCTCGTAGCCCTCCTGGCCAAAGCGCTTGTTGATCCGTTCTGCGAGCGCGTATACCTGATCGTGGAAATGCTGGTACTGATCGATGATGGTTCGGCTCGGCGCCGCGATTTGGATGAACGCAAATTTGCCGATCCACTCAGGCTGCAACTCGAAGAGGCGTTCGACCGCCAGAAAACGCTCGATGATGCCTTTCGTGTAATCCAGACGATCCACCCCGATCCCCACCAGACGATCAGAACTCATGGCATGGCGCTCGCGAATGTGCTGGCGACAATCGAGTACCGGCCGCTGATTATGGAGCCATCGTGAGGGCCATTCGATGGAAATCGGATAATTCTTTACGGCCGTCAACTTGCCGCCATAAGACACGGTCGAAGCATCACGGTCGATCCGGGCTTCCAAAGTCCGATCGATACAATAGATGAAGTGATTGCAGTGCACCCTCGTGTGGAATCCCACGATACTGCTGCCGAGCATCCCTTCCAGGATCTCCTTTCGCCACGGACAGATACCGTAGCTCTCGGCATTGGGCCAGGGAATGTGCCAGAAGGTGATAATCGTCGCGTTCGGCAGCTTTTCACGCACCATTTTCGGCAACAACGCCAGATGGTAGTCCTGAACCAGGACCACCGGGTCATCGGTCTTAGCCTCCTCGATGACGGCCTGCGCGAATCGTTCATTGACCGTGACATAGTGTTCCCAGTCCGACGTGCGGAATGTCGGACGGACATGGGCGTTATGGCAGAGAGGCCACAACCCCTCGTTGGCGAATCCGTAGTAGTACCCCGCCTCTTCATCCGGTGTTATCCAAATGCGGCGAATGTCGTAGGAAGGTTGGTTGGGAGGCACACGCACGTGATCCCTGCTGTCGACCACCTCGCGATCTGCAGATCCGCTGCCATGAGCGATCCAGACGCCTGAGCAGGCCCGCATGACCGGCTCCAAGGCGGAAATCAATCCGCTCGCCGGCAACTGCACGTCGATTTTTTGGCCTCGCTTCGTATGAATGTACGGCTCGCGGTTCGACACGATGAGGATTTCGTCACCGGACAGATGCTCATGAAGAATCGTTTTCAAGCTCGCCGGGCTCCACGTGATCTGGCTTTCGTCCCGCATCCGGCGGTCTGCTTCCAATTCGCGCACCAGTTCATTGAGATCATGGGCCACAGGATGCAGCTCGGGCGAATGGATTTTCCGTCTGAGCGCCGAAAGTCCGCCTCGGTCAAGCAAGGCCCGCACGCCGGCGACCCAGCCTCTCCAACTGATATGCGCCACCAACACGGTCACGAGCGAGATCAGGGCGGCGAGCCCGGTGAAGAGGTAGAAGACGTACCATTTGGTATCGGTGCTGCGCTGATGCACGAAGCTCATATCGTGGACCAACATCAACCGGCCCGTCGGCCGGCCGTTGAATTGGATCGTCGATGACATCACGTGCAGCGGCCCCTGACGCAAATTCACGACTTCCGAGGACCCGGCTGAAAGATGTCCCAGGCTTTCGCAGGAAAGCGGATCGGGAAACGTCAATGTTTGATAGACGAGCCGGTCTTGAAGGTCGCAGAAGCCCAGGGCATAGAGCCGCTCGTCCTGGATCACTTTATGGAAATAGGTAAAGATCTTCGACTTGGATTTCGCGGCCACGAGCTCACCGAGAGGCACCTCCATCGTGCTGGCGAGCAGCTTGGAACGGCTTTCGAGATCGCGCGTAAACCACTTGAGCGTCAGGGCATCGACCAGCGGCACCACGGCGTAGGCAACGAGTGCCAGTACGATCAGCAAGGGCAACACAAACCGTAGAGAGAGACGCATGATCAGGCTCCAGGATTACTTTCGCGCACGAATCTTTTATGGGGTGAGAGGCATATCCATACGAATCGATCGGTCATTGTCATGTATCCGACCGCGCGATTGGATGTGTGTCCCCACGCCCGGACAGTGAACCTGGGTTCGAGCGCCTGCTCGCCCTGCAGGTGGGCCATAACCTTGTATCAAGCCCTATTACCTCAACTCAAGTCAAGACGACCCAGTGCTGTCTCCCCATATTATCCCGAGATTTGGCAATACAATACTGATCTTCAAAGGAACGATATACATACGGCCACATCGCATAGAATTGGCCTGAGACTAGGGACCTAGGAGATTCAACAGGCTCAATTGGCGACATCCCCAGTTCCGATAGGAGTGGTAACCAGCTATACTGAAGGTATGGTATTGAACGAACTGAAAGCCTGGG
>DAISKX010000353.1:0-4756 GCA_036820725.1 Nitrospiraceae bacterium | reverse complement strand
CCCGCCGATGAAACGTATAGCCCTTGAGGCACATGCGGGGGTTGTGGGCAAACGTCCCGCGGTTGCCGTACAGGTCTTCGTAGGTTTGATGGTCGTAGTTTTGCTCGACCCGCATGACGACGCCGTTCCGAACAAAGGCCCGGATGCGGCAGGCATGCGTATCATTGGGTGAGCACACCCAGGTGAAGGATGAGTCATACCGGTACTGGTCATGGTAGACACGCTCCCACGATCGATCCGGATATTCGCCCAGTGGGTTGCCGACCTCGATGACCGGTTGCAGCGCCGTCAGGGCCAACACCTTGTCTGCCAGGGCGACGGCCGCCACGGTCCCCACTGAGACTTTTAAGAATTGCCGACGTGAAAGAAACATTGGTGACACCTCCTAAGTTGCGGGCTCTGAAAACCCATCTTCCTCACTGATGCACAGACCGAACTATTCCACCTCCTCCCTTCTTCAGGCATTGCGAACATCATGTTCCTGCACAAGAGCCACAGTGATCCCTGCTTCCAACGATCTAGGCGGAAGTCGGTATCGCAATAGTTGCACCCACGACCAAACCATTGGGCGCAGACGATTGCCCTCATAACTATCGAAAAATGAATGTTTTTATTGAAGGGCGTTGAGACGAACAGACCGCGTGAAATTTACGCGTGTGTAGGAAGCGTAGCTGAAATTCAAGTGCGGGATAAAATCTGCTAACAGAAGACAGGAAAACAATGTGTTACGAACTGTTACCTGACGGTAACTCAAGCAAGTTCCTGCGTAACCTTTTCGTGCTTATTTTCGAGGCGAGTCGTTCCGCAGTAAGTTCTTGCAGGACAGCATAGGGTTGACAGCCCGTATACCCATCGGTAAAATCGCCGGTCTTCAACCAGGCGCGAGCGGGAATAGCTCAGTGGTAGAGCATCGCCTTGCCAAGGCGAGGGTCGCGGGTTCAAATCCCGTTTCCCGCTCCAATTTCATCAAGCACTTGTGTACGTTCACCTTCTTGCTCACCGATGGTGGTCCCGGTTTTGGTCACGGTTCCAACCTGAGTCAGTCCTTCCACAGCCTTCCAAAGATGAGCCGGAGAGAGGTGAGCATATCGGCTCAGCATCGTGGGAGACTTCCACCCTCCCAGGGCCCATGAGCGTTCGATCATTCACGCCCCTGCATTGCCAGGCGCGAGGCAAAGGTATGGCTTGAGAGGACCGATCTTCAAATCATGTGCAGGTTGTGCAATTCGCGGAAAGGCGCACGTTTTGATAGCGAGGACAATCTCTCATCTTCTAACGACTAAAGCGTTATCGGCCAACAGGCGAACATGATATCCGCTCAGAGGCCATGTGCATGAAGCCGGAGCAACGCTGAGCACAAACGCTTGATTCATCACTAGCCCTGCACGCTAAAGCTGGGTGACCTGGCCGTTCAATTCCGGTGGAAATCGATCCGAATGGTACTGAAAGCCTGTTGGGACAGAATGTCTGTCCCACTTCGTCTTGTTAGGTCCTAATCGATCACAATGCCAACACTGGAAGGCATTGAATCTTTAACATTTATAGCGGTTAGACTCGATCGGCTCAAAACCAAGCATATGATTTGCAGGAATTCTTAATCCTTTAAACATAAGAAAAGAAAGGAGCGAAGAGTATGCACTATGATCGGCAATCTCTCATGATTGGCACTACAGCTGCATTGACCGGATTGTGTTTCGGTATCGGGACTGGAGTCCTCCTCGCGCCGCACTCTGGAGCGCGGACCCGGCGACAGTTGAAGCATTTTACTGAAGACGTGATCGACGATACGAAAGAGGTGATTGAGGACGTCATTGACAGAGGTAAGCACTTAATGGCGGTTAGGTAACATGCTTTCAAATTCGTCTTGCTGGAGTGGATGGCCCCGCCTTCCCGGGCGGGGCCATCTCGCTTGCAAATCAATGCGGCCCATTGCTGTCATAGCGTGGACTGGTGGCGCAAACAGCGGAGGGCCTTCGTAAACCGCAGGTCGGTGGTTCGATTCCACTCGCCGGCTCCAGTTTTTCAATGCGTAATGTTGTTGTGTGAAGACAAAGTATTTTTTCCTGCGTGGCTCCTTGCGCATAATCAAGCGATCCCGCCGCCATAGTGAAGTTATCTTTCGACACTGCTCGCCTGCAGCTCGGATATCGCGAAGCCTTGCTTGGTTAAATTGTCACCAAGGGACTCCATAATCTCGGCCATATTGAGCTGCAGTTGGATTTCTTTCTTGTCTCGGATCGACTCGGGTAACTGTTTAAGGGCTCCCCACGAATAAGCTGACTCATCCATGGCCTGCCAGATGGGATAGCCATGGCGAGTTTCCAAAGCTCTCATCTCGACACGGACTGGCCGCATCGAAACCCCGAACAGATAACCTCCACCAAACCAGAGCGGAGTACTTGTGAGCAGCTCAAATCCAAGATTTCCTAGGATAAGCACTGGATTCCAAGAACTTGCCAGCCCAAGGGCGACAGTCTCCCAGGTAATATCCACAAACATCCCGGCGAGTAACCACTGCCACCGGATCTTGCCATAGTCGAGAATATTGGTACTGATTACCAAGTCCGCCCCTAGACGACGACGGAAGGTAGCCAGCTGTTCCGCGTTCGGTAAGACACCAGGCGTAAGTTGTAATTCTTCAGCCAGACGGTCTACTTCCTCGGTAGAGATAAAACGAAACCCGCCGCCGGTTGCCAGACGGCTCAAGAATAGCCACCGGGCCTGGTTTTTAATCGTGTACAAAGCTTCGGCCAGTTGCTTAGATTCGTCTTCGGACGAGAGCGTGTCGTCCACTGTTTTCACCGCAGACAGATGAGCAATGTCGAGATCAAAGGTAAACGGTAGAACTGCGATGCATGGCCGTTCGTCCAGCTCCTCCACCTTGGATTGAACGACAGGCTCGAATGTGACACATCCTGTTATTGAAACGGCTAGGGCAAAACAAACGGATGTAAGGAGCCAATGCACGATTCTGACGAATTTCATGAAAGTCTCCCATAATTACGCTGATGGCGTGAAGAATCCGCGCTGGCTCGGACAAGGCAAGCTGCGGAGTCGATCAGGAATTAATGAGAGGCTAGATCAAATGCGGTAGACAGAAACCTGTTGGTACAGAGGGAGGCGTGGAGGATCATGCAAAATTAGCCAATAAGACGGCCTAGGCGAGCTTTCAGGAAATAGCCACGTGACGACTATTGCTGTTATCGTTGAGGAAACGGCCTTTGTTGCTTCGGGGCTGTCAACGTCTGACTTTGGGATGCATGCCAGCTGCAGAAGCGTCTCTTCGTCGAGGTCATAATTCCCTTGCGTGTCTGTGACAACCTCTTCAATCAATTGTGTCGCTTCCGCAAGTTCTGAACCGGCAAAGATTGTCCAGAGGAGCAGGAGAGTCCATGCGGCGACTCTATAAATTGGAACATGTCGGTTCATCCACATTGTATTACGGTGTTACGAATAACTATCCTATCGTCGTTGCTCGGAAAAAGAAGAATTCAAACGATTTCCGGGCTCCACGTAACATGACTCCTGGGTAGAAATCAATCCGATTGGCGGATTCCCGTTCCTGATCGACGGTGAGGTTGAGACCGAGGACCGGGCGATACCGGACGCCGCGATACCAATAGGTGAGCATCGAGCGAATTCCGCGAGTGGTCTGCGCCCTGCGAATATTCATTGACTGGCACCCCTCGGAAGCACAAAGAGGGGATTGCGATGGTAACCGGTCGGTTTGGCATGGTCAACGGCCTCAATAGGCTGTTTTCCTGAGCATTCTCCCTCGCGCTGTGAGCGAACCCAGGTTTCCGCATCTTCGAGAAGGAACATCACGCGGTGGCCAATGCGTACCCGAGGTAATCTCGCGAAGCCGATAGAGGGTTCGTTTGGTGACCCGTAGCATTCCGGCCGCTTCATTGATCGTCAGAATCTGCATTATAAAAACTCTTCCAATGATGCGAAGAGTTCTCGCTCCGTTACGTCTCGCTTCCGCCACTGGACCTAATGATCTACACAATCTCCGCAAACGGCTCTACTGGCTGCGTGACGACCATGCTACGTTGCCCATCCTATGATCAAGGTCACCACCACCGTCCACAAGTCCGGGGATCCGGGGAGCGACACATGGAGGGTTCACACGTGTGTCGTCGATTTTGGAAACCAGGAAAGCCAATTGATGTTCTCTCCCGCTACGATATATCTATCTTCCGAAGCGGCACATGCGGCCAGCCGTGCTGAAGCCTTAGAAAAAATTCGTGCGCGCGGACGAACCGAACCGGAGGATGAGATCGTGTGGAAGCTCCAAGTCATTCCGTAATTCTGCCCGGCACAGCGGGGTCCTCTGTTCAGGTTGTACGACCATCTTACCTAATGCATTTCCGTATGCGTGATTTCTAGTAGCAAATGCCTGCGTTGACTCACTTTCAGTGCCAGGTCACCATGAGACGCCGCCATGACCTGGACCACTGACAAGCCGACGAAACCCGGATGGTATTGGTACCGTCCCGCTTCTGACCAGAACATCGAAGTCGTCGAAATTGCGAGACCGTATGGGGAGAATCTTCATACTTACATGCTTGGCGACCCCGATATGTGCCCGCCATACGAACAGGTGGAAGGCGAATGGGCGGGACCACTGGAACCGCCACGGTAGGTTTATGGCGCACTTTTTTATCCGCGACGAAGGGCGCGACGAAGAAAAGGACATCTATTTTGCTAATTGCTTGTACGGCCCTGCCGGCAAGCCGCTCAAAGTCGTGATCAT
>DAISKX010000352.1:0-4758 GCA_036820725.1 Nitrospiraceae bacterium | reverse complement strand
CTGCGGATCGGGCCGTCTGTCCTGCTGGCTGGCGCTGGCCGGTTATCAGACCGCCTGTCTCGATTTTTCACCGAACGCCCTCCAATCAGCACGGGCAAACTATGCGAGCACGAATACCCATGGAGCATTCCTGGCGGGGAATGCCATGGAGTTACCCATGCGGGACAATAGCCTCGATATCGTGCTGTCGACCGGATTGCTCGAGCATTTCACCGATCCGTCCCACATCGTTCGGGAGATGGTTCGGGTCTTGAAGCCGGGAGGATTATTCTATTCCGATATCGTTCCCAAAAAGTTTTCCTTATTCCGTTCGTTAGACTGGGCCGCGGATGTGCGGCATCTCCTGCATCCGATGCAGGGTCGGCCGGAGACGTTTTACGAACGGAGCTTTACAGAGGACGAAATCCGTACCCTTCTTCACATGTCCGGATTGTCCCCTGTGACCGTGTTTCCTGCCGGTGTCGTGCCGCCGTATATTCCATTGCTGTACCGGTCACGCAAGTTGAGGGAGGCACAGGTCAGGCTGGTTGATTGCACCAAGCGCTTCTGGAGGATGTTGGATCGTACCTGTATCGCCGAATGGCTGGGATTCTATTACTTCGCTTGGGGGACCAAACCGACAGGCAAAGGTCGATCATGATGCGCGATGAGATCGAACCCGCGGGCACCTACCGTCCCCAATACCATTTGCGTTGGCGTGGCATGGTTCGGATGTTTGACCGCTTCCCTCGCATCAAAGAATATCTGGCCGGTTCGGTTCGACATTTTCTCCGACAGATCTTCGAACCGGGAATGGTCACGACGGAGCGGGTTATTGAGTATCCCTTTGTGTTCGAGCAACTCCATGGTGTCACCGGACCGGTGCTTGATCTGGGTTGCTGCCATAGCCGGTTACCGATCGCGTTGGCGTCGCGAGGATTTGATGTGGTCGGGATGGATTTCAATCCCTATCCCTATCGCCATCCCGGCTTGAAGGCTGTTCGCGCGGATATTACGCAGATGCCCTTCGGCGGATCGACATTTGCCTCTGTGCTCGCGGTCTCCGTGATTGAGCATATCGGCATCGGTCATTACGGAGAGCCGGAAGCCGGTCGTGGAGATCAGGCGGCTGTTCGCGAAATTTTGCGCATTCTGAGACCAAATGGAAAAGCCGTGATCACCGTCCCTTTCGGACAGGCCATGACCAATTACTGGATGCGGGTCTACGACGGTCCACGCTTGAGACAGTTGGTCGCCCCACTCCGCATCGACCGGGTGGAGTATGCCGTCAGCCGTCAAGGATTATGGATGCCTGGGAGCGAAAGTGAGGCGGGGCAGGTCGATTGGAATGGACCGGATCGCGCGGTCGCGCTGATTGCAGCGTCGAAGGCTGTCTGAGAAAGAGACGATGCGACTCTTGTATGTTGCCCCCGCGCCACCTTCCAATCGCCAGGGCGGCGGCGCGCTCAGAATGTTTCACCAGGTCCGTTTCCTGGCCCGGCACTTTGAAACCGACCTGATTGCTCCCGCACTGGATGGATGCGATGAGGCGGACCGGCAGTTGCGGCAGTACTGCACGGATATCGAATGGGTGCCTTGGCGCCGACCCTCGTTGGTTCGGCAGCTCGCGAGGCTCGGACCGTATCGGAGAGAGGCGGCATTTGCCGCCGCGATTCGAAAGCGGCTGATGAGCGGGCGGTATGGCGCCGTGCAACTGGAGAAGCCGGCGATGATTTCCCAGCTTCCAAGCCGGGTTGACGTGCCGATCATTCTCGATGTCTGGGCCTACGGTCTTTCCGGTCCGTTGCGGGCGCTGCGTCACGAAGCCGGTGTATTCAGACGAGCAAGGAATCTCGTGCGGCTGATGCGATATGGCTTCTTTGACCGGTATTGCTGGCCGAAGATCCACTGTGTCCTGGTCGTGTCCGACCAGGATCGTGCCTGCTGCGAGCGGTCGCGTCCGACCCAGCGAGTTCTCGTGGTTCCCAATGGAGTGGATTGCTCGGTCGTCCACCCCAAGCAAGACTATCAGACATCCAGGCCGGTGATTCTCTTCAGCGGGGACATGAGTTTCGAGCCCAATATCGAAGCGGCGTTGTTCCTCGCCACGGAAGTCTTTCCGATCGTTCGGCGTGACGTGCCGGAAGCAGAGTTGCGACTGGTCGGACGTAAGCCGGATCCACGCATTGCCGCATTGGCCGGGAACGGGGTCGTGGTGACCGGAGGGGTCGCAGATATTCTGCCTCATTTGCATGCCGCGACAGTCTTTGTGGCGCCGCACTTCACCGGTGCGGGCACGCGTACGAAATTATTGGAAGCCATGGCGGCAGGGTTGCCAATCATCACCACGCATGTCGGAGTCGAGGGTGTGAAGGCTCAAGCCGGTCGAGAGTTGGTCATCGCGGACAACGCCGTCGAGATGATCGAATCCATTCAGACGCTCCTGGCAAGTCCGGGGGATCGAGAACGATTCGGGCGTGCGGCGCGCCGTCTTGCAGAACGGGAGTACGATTGGTCGCAATCCCTCTGGCCATTGGAATCCCTATATCGAGATATGCTTCACGTGAAGGCCAAAGCATGCTGACTATTTCTCTTGTCATTCCGGTGTTGAACGCCGAGCACACCCTCGTCCCATGCCTGAACGCATTGGAACAATTGAACCCGCAACCCCTGGAGATTATCCTCGTCGATAACGGATCGACGGACGGAACACTGTCACTGGCAAAACAGTTTCAAGGGCGCGTTGCGAATTGTCTCATCCTCCATGAACCCAAACGAGGAGCATCGGCGGCAAGGAACGCGGGTATCCATGCGACGCGGGGGGATATCGTCGCGTTCACCGATGCGGATTGCGCGCCGCGGCCTGATTGGCTCGAACATGTTCTGCGGCCATTCGCCGAAGCAGGTGTCGGCGCGGTTGCCGGAAAGATTGTCGGTGCGACGGGTACATCTCTTCTTGAACTCTTTAGCTCCCTCTATACGTTGCAGTCATTGGATGTGCCCACGGTCCATGAACGATGGACGCCTTGGGCAGGAGGTTTTCCCACCGCGAACCTCGCGGTAAGGCGGCTGCTCCTCGAACAACTCGGCGGGTTTGACGAACGCGTGACAATCTATGGTGAAGATTACGATCTGTGCGCTCGGCTCTATGAGATGGGGTCACGCATAGCGTTTACACCCCAGGCTTCGGTCGTCCACCATCACCGGTCCACACTCACGGGTCTTATGACGCAGGCGTTCGGGTTCGGCCGAAGCCACGCCTATCTGATGCAGCGTCATCACGTGTCCGGCGTCTGGCTCGAATTGCCGCGCCGCGCCGTGCGATGGCGGACAATCGCTGTGAGCATGTGGATCGACTGTGCATCGCCGGACAAGAAGTTGGCGACATTTCTCATGGCCGGTCTGCTGCATCGATCTTTGTTCGCTCTCGCTCCGCTCTATGCTGCATGGTTGATTTGGGACACGAGAAGACGAGCCATATTGAGCGGAGCCCATCCGGCGTTCACGCACTCGGCGCGTCTGGCCTCCCTGCTGCTGTTGAAGTCTTGCAGCATGACTTTGGGCCGCTGGTGGGGATCATGCCGGTATGGAGCAGTGTGCATCTGACGTTGTTGCTACCGGAAGGTCAATGTGTGGTTTGGCGGAGATCCCAATGAGGGTAGATCACAATGCGGTGTCCGTCATCATCTGCTCGAAGGATCGGCATCAGGACCTCGAACGGGCCGTCGCGTCCGTTCGTGCCACGGATCCCATCGGTGCAAAGGCGGAGATCGTCGTGGTTGAAGAAGGTGATTCTCCAAGGGTGGTATCGGGAACGCATTATGTGTTCCTGCAAAGGCAAAACCGTGGGTTCGGATATGCGCGTAACATGGCGGTGAAGCATTCGACGGGCGCCCTGCTCGTCTTTCTGGACGACGACTGTGAAGCCGAAGAGGGGTGGCTCGAGGCGCTCCTTCTTCCGTTTGATGACGACCGTCGTCCCCTTGGCGTCGCCGGTGCGGTCTCAGTTCGTGGATGCGGACCGCTTGGGTACGCAGAAAACATCCTGGGATTTCCAGCCGGAGGGCTTCGTTATCGTCACGAAGCGCGTGGCCATATTCAACGGACTCATTATCTGTCCACCTGCAACTGCGCGTATCGGCGCGAAGCACTCGTTCAAGCCGGGGGGTTTCCGGAGGAAGCGAAGAACGGAAATGAGGATGCCCTGTTGGCGGAGCGAGTCTCGGCGTCGGGCCTGTGTGTGTATACGCCGCATGCAGTCGTGTATCACAAAGCCAGAGACCGGTGGGGAGCAATTTTTCACTGGTTCATGCGACGCGGAGCGAGTGAACTGGCGACGTTTGGCAACCGGCTGCACCCGGTGAGTTTTGGTGGGTACGTCCTTCGGAGTTCCTGGTCATTGCGGCTGTTAATCCTCTTGCTGGTCATGCTGTTGATTCCGAGCGGAGTACGTTGGTTACCCTTGGCAATTGGGATGTATTACATCACCACACTGTGGCGGTTTCGATTTGCCCGTCAGTATCCATCCCATCGAATCGGCTGGTGGGTGGTGCCATTGGTGAAGGTGACCATGGATGTAGGCAATGAAATCGGCCGCCTGAGATTTCTGATGGTGAGGATCGCCTCATGACCGCGCGACGGACCGCCCTTTTCATCTCGAATCATGGTGATGTTCGCGGCGGCGGCGAAATCAGTTTGCTCGGTCTTTTGGATGGTCTTAGGCGATCACACTCGTGGAGACCCGTGCTGATCGTTCCCGAAGAGGGGGCTGTGGCGGCA
>DAISKX010000351.1:0-4763 GCA_036820725.1 Nitrospiraceae bacterium | reverse complement strand
ATCCGCTGCAACTCCGGCGATAGTTTGTCAAGGGGATGCGTCTTGAACAATCGAGCCAATGCGCACGCCGGTTCGCCTGAGCCCGTGGTAAAGGTTTCGTTCAAGTAGCGAATCATTCGTTCAGCCACCTGCTCGATACGGTCGGCTCCTTCTCCAATTCGGCGGAGCGCGGCCCCGCATGTAATCATGCCGTGTAAGTTAAAATTGTTCAGTGAAGGCATACTGTTGATGGACGCGAGAGTCTAGGCTGGCCTCTTTGGTGCCGGCTCGGTCCTCGGACCGTGACCCTGGACCGTGGGATGTCTGGCCGGAACTAGGAGTAATGTTTCGAGTAAAATGCCGCGGCCTGAGAACGCCGTGTAATGTGTAACTTGTTATAGACGTTGGCCAGGTAATTCTTCACGGTCTTATCGCTCAAGCCCAGTTCGGCGGCTATCTCCTTATTGGTTTTTCCCTGTGCAATTAATGGGAGTAGTCGTTGTTCCTGGGGAGACAATGGCAATCGGACGGTGTAGGGGGTGCGATTGGCCAATTTCCTGAGATACGCAAACGTATGGTGTGTGACGCGTGGATCAAGGAATGATTGACCCCGAGCGACTGCCCGGAGCGCTTGCAGCACTGTTTCGGCCCCCGCATCCCTCAGGACATAGCCATGAGCGCCGGATGCCACCGCGGCGAGGAGTGTCTCGTCTTCGAGGCTGTTGGACAGAAACAAAATCCGGAGCTTGGCAAACACGGTCAACAACTCCCGCGCCGCATCCATTCCGCTCCCGTCCTGTAATCGAAGATCAAGAATCACGATTTCTGGTTTGAGTCGGGGAATATTGATCAATGCCTCCTGTTTGGAGGTCGCTTCCCCCACCACTTTGAATTCAGGATCCGGGTCGAGGAGCGTGCGCAACCCGACGCGCACAATTTCATGCGGGTCGACAATGTAGACGCGGACCTGCTTCGTGATGTGTGTATTCATAGGTGTATTCCGTGTGACAAGGCGTGACTGTTCCCACGCGGGGTAGGAACCGGGCTTGCCCAAATATGATTGAAGCCGAAGCGGTTGGGCTTCCTCCGATGGATCGGAGTCGAGCCGTACGGATGGTGTAAGTATGGTCGAGCGTGGGCTCATATGAGGGGTACTCCTTCTTGGTTGCCGAAGTCGTGGAGCGGCGATGGAAGAGGATCGGGACACAAGGGCTCGCGACTTGATCTGCCTGTTCGAGGGAGAAGCGAGAAGCCAGGGCTTGCCTTCTGCAAGCGACGAGGTCGCTCCGGACCGAAATCGAGCACGATGGAAATCTCCCGATGAGGTTTTGATCGAATCGCCAGTCGGCCCCCGATACGACGGGCTTGGGCAGGGATGCTCCGAAGTCCCATTTCATCCTTGGTGTGAGGCTCGCGAGAAAGACGCCTCCCGTCTTCCGTCAGATTGAAGCACACCCGTCCTTTGACGTTCCTCAAACTTATAGTCAGGCGGCTTGCCTCGTAACGACGAATCGAGTCAAAGGTCACGGCTTGGGCGATATGCAAGAGATGGCGGCTTTCTTCCCTGGTCAGCAACGAAGCGGTATGAGGGTCAATGGACAGCGTAATCATCAGGTCCCCGAAATGCCGGCACACTGCAACGAGTTGGCGCAACTCCGCTTCGAGTTCGAAACCGGTGGCTGTATCTCGTTCAAGCGTAAAGATTTTGTCACGAACGGCCCGGATGAGGGTATTCACGCGTTTGCGCAGCAGTCCGGCAGGGATGTGTGTCACGGCCGGTGTACGCTCTCTTGAAGGCCTGACCGCATTGAGCCCTGTCTGAATGGCATACAACGAATGAAGTATGCAGCTTTGCAGGTCGTGAACAAACCGTTCCCTGTCGTGTACCAATCGGTTCAGGCGTTCGTCCTTGGCACGAAGGGCGTCCGTCAGCATGCTGTGGGTCGGAGACGGGTCATCCGAACCCATTGCCGCCTCTGATTGCGGGCAGCGTGAGAAGGGAAAATGGACCACGGTTCCCCTCTGTTTATCGGGCTTTTCCCGATCGCTCCTTATAGAAAAACGCTGAGACATATCTGGTAATCCTTTCGGATGACTAGGTGCTCTGTGCGGCATCGGATGTCGCCTGCAAGATCACCAGTCTCCCATCACTTCTGCCGGTTCTTGCTCTACACCTCGGGGCCCCTCGCACCCCATTCCACCAGCCCTCCCACAGATTGCTGCGCAATCGTTCACCCATCCGCCGTCATGATGGCAGAAACACCTGGTGTCATCACCTGGCGACTACGCCAGGTGATGACACACCCCTTTCCGGGAGAACCACCTGGTCGCACTCAACCAAGACCAGGGAGACCACCTTCATTGAGCGGCCTGAAGTCCGTTCTCGACGGCGTACGCGACGGCCTGTGTCCGGGAGCTGACATTCAATTTATTGAAGATGCCTTCGACATGAAACCTCACGGTTCGTTCGCTCACGCCGAGGATTTTGGAAATTTCCCAATTGGTTTTCCCGTGTCTCATCCAGTTCAGGACGGTTTTCTCCCGCGGGGAGAGGATGTCGATTGACTCACTCGGCGAGGAGGGAGCGAGTCTCAGCAGTGCTCCGTGCAGATACCTGGAAAGATATTCCAGAATAGGACGATAGCGGGACGGCATGGGCGCCACATCACCGACGAAGGAGAAAAAACTCCTGAGCCCGAGGTCGAGGTCGCATTTGCGGGCTGTCAGACCGGTTAGTAGACTGAACCCATGGGTTTCCTCCACAAATGTTTGCCCTTTGGTGGAACTGGCGGGCCGATAGACATTGGCCCAGGGCTGCGTTTTCGACCCGCTCTGAATGTGATAGCGAAGAACCGGGTCCACCTCCGGGTGCCGAGTTTTCAGATGCAGGGACACCCACCCCTCCCGATACCTCAGGTTGACGATTTTGTGAAAGCTGCCTGACTTGGCGTCAGGATCTATCTTCAGCAGACCGGCGATTATATGGCGGCACGGGATGCGCCGCTGGGTCAAATGAAGGACCTTTCCGACCTGCTCTTCCGTGGCCGCTTGAGACGCGTAATGGAGAATCTCAAGAAAATCGATGACCTCCTTTTTGGAGAAATCATCGAATGCTTTTGCTGGAAAGGATCCGTTCAATGGCTCCATGGTTCCATCTTCCGGCTTTGCGCCCTGGATTGAGCGCTGCCGCATCAGTCAGGCTCCTTCAGCTGCACGAGCCTGTCCGCGTGACGACAACGATCTATGTTCTCTTGCCCAGGATGTGTCGTCACGTCATTGCCTCATCTGTCACGTCGTGCTCATGATCAGAGGTAGTTGCTGGTAACCGAACACGACAAAACTGGTCGTTTGCCGCAGGGCGGGAACGGATCCGCGCGTGAGAACCGGAAAGCGATCCAGGAAGGTGTTCAGCGTGACTTGCGCCTCGACCCTCGCCAACGGTGCCCCAAGGCAGTAGTGAATGCCCGCGCCGAAAGCGACATGGTTTCGCAGATTGCGATCCAGCCGAAATTCATCAGGATTGGGAAATTCGCTCGGGTCGCGGTTGGCTGCTCCATAGTAGACCGTCACGAGCGAGCCTTCGGGAATCTTGACTCCGGACAATTCCGTGTCCCGGGTGGTGAGGCGAGACAGACGCTGAAACGGACTTTCGTGCCTGAGGGTCTCGTCGATGACAGCGTCGATCAGAGAACGATCTTCTCGAAGTGTCCGCCACAACTCAGGACGATCGGCGAGAATGCCGAGCATGTTGCCGATGAGATTCGTGGTGGTCTCGTTCCCGGCAATGAGGACGAGCATGCAAAAGCCGATGATCTCAGGGTCTTCAAGGCGCTCTCCATCGACTTCTGCTTCCACCAGCGCCGTAATCAGGTCTTCGGCTCCATGCGCACGCCGCTCGGCCGCCATCCGGCCGAAATACGCCATCATCGCTTGATTGCTCTTGGCGCGTTCCTCCGGCGTCATCGAACTAAAGGCAAGGAAGGTATCGCTCCATCGCTTCAGCGTGACGTAATCCTCGCCGGGGATGCCGAGCATGCGGGCGATGACCTTGACCGGGAGGGGAACGGCGTAGGACTGAATGGCGTCTATGTCCGCCGTCTTCATGTCGTCCAACAACTCGGCAGCGACGCTTGCAATCCATGGCGTGAGGGCCTCGACGCGTTTCTGGGTGAACGCCTTATTGACGAGGCGGCGGAATCGAGTGTGGCGAGGAGGATCATCCTGGATCAGCGCGAGTCGTGGAGCAAGTTTTCCTGCGAGGGAATGACGTGACGCAAACGTCTCATGATCTCTCAGCGCTCCATAGACGTCGCCAAATCTCAGCAAGGCCCATGAACGTATGGGCGCATCGATGCCTGCGACGGCGCCGGCCGGAAGGAAGATGTAGTTCACGGGCGATTGCTCGCGGAGTTCGTGATAGTACGGGTAGGGATTGGCAATCACTTCAGGGGTCGACAGTTGATCAGCGGTGATGACCGGCGTCGTACTCATCTCATAATCCTCCTCGTTCCGAGAATGGCCGATTGGCTGGTGTCATTTGCCCGGTCCCATGACTTCCGCAGGACCGCGTTGAAGACTTCGCGCGTGCGCGAGTGCCCCGACCGGCTGATTGTGCAAGACATCCCAATCGCTTCCCCGGATCAGAGTTTGTTCGGAGGCGACCGTATCGACCTGTGAAAGGGCCAGTACGATATTCTTGCCTCCGAATCCGAAGCTGTTGATGAGCGCGCGGCGAACGCGTGCAGGTCGTCCTCGGACCGCAACGTAGTCCAGATCACACGACG
>DAISKX010000350.1:0-4766 GCA_036820725.1 Nitrospiraceae bacterium | reverse complement strand
GTATTGACTCGTTTCTGGAGCCCCCTAGAAGCAGGGACTAAGTCAGGCCCTTCTTCTCGCCATTCTTCGTCAATACGGCTGGATCAGCAAAAAAGGTCGCACGGCGTTAGCGTACAATTTGGATTCAACCTGCACTTCCATCCGTTTATGAGTTCGCAAAGCCAATCGCAAAATGGATCAGGAGTAGGAGGAAAAGTTGGCCAAAAGCCATTATCGGTGAGCAATCCGGTCCGCACGTACCGATCACCGACGGCAGCAGTCCGTTTATGTAAGGATTCGATGCGGGAAGGA
The DNA here is from genome assembly GCA_036820725.1 of Nitrospiraceae bacterium. Taxonomy (GTDB): domain Bacteria; phylum Nitrospirota; class Nitrospiria; order Nitrospirales; family Nitrospiraceae; genus DASSBQ01. The sequence continues at coordinate 4,475 of DAISKX010000350.1, read as the reverse complement.
AGTTCTCTCAGAAACCGCTGAAGTTGTTCGTCCCCACGATCGCTGAATTGACGAGTTTCCCGAAGTAGCGTTTCCAGCAAAAATACGCCATGATTCACCGAACGTAGTGACTTCGCCGCCAAAGCTGCTCTACTGTCTCCTTTTTGGCAACATGTTGAAGAACCACGCGCTGTCGCCGGCTTGGATGACCGTTTGGTATCTAACATTCGAAGCGAGCTCTCGCCCAGGCTCATTTGGAGTTCTAAGTACTGCAGTGCCAATGAAAGCGATTCAGCGTCGGCACGAATCCCTGGGCGTCTGTTTGTCCTGAGTTTGGCCATTGCATCGTCCTCCTGTACTGGTTTTCACATTGTCTTAATCCCATTGTCGATTCGGCATGCAAAGTGTAGCAACCAAGCGGGCCCATAGCAACACAACGTATGGTAAATACACGTATTGTAAGCTCGGTTACTCTTAAGCCTGCATTTTATACTTGAGCGTTTAGTAAAGCACAAAATCATTTTCTAGATTCTCTTGCCGCACGGTCGGATTCTGACCGCCTTGCGTGAGCGCAGGCACCTGTTTGGCCACATACTGTTGGAGTTCGCTGACGAAAATATGACCATCCTGGTTGTGATCAGCCGCCCTCTCTTTTAATCCTTTGAGGACCGAGTAGGTGAATGCGCCGTTCTGCCACTTATCGTCCTCGAAAGAGTACTCATCTCCGCTTGAACTCGAAATAACTACGGCGCCAGTGCCTCGGCGAAGGTCGGCAAAGATGTCCGCCTGTACCTGTAAATCTCTGGCCCTCAATTTTTGCTGTTGTACTTGACCCTGCTTCATCACAACTCCCCGCTGCGGTATAAATCTTCGCATGGTGACGTGTGCGTCGGGTTCGCCCTCGTTTAATTGATTGGATACCAGCCGTCGTTCAGTTTTGTCTATTTCCCCAGAAAAGCACGTATCAACTAACAACAGCTTTTGCAGCGCCGGAATGCCGTCCAGGAGATCTTCCAATGCTTCGTACGGGAGACCATGCTCGCTTGGTTGCGTCATGTCGACATCATAGGTGCCGAAATAGTAGTTTTGTTCCTGATCTACTAAGCCATGCCCGGCTGCAAAGACTACGATTAGATCGTCCAATTGTGCAGGGCGCAGGAAATCCTTAATTGCGCCAATGTTTGCCCGCACGGCCTGCGCGTCGGTCAACGTCCGGACGTGGATCGACTTGTAGTGACCAGATACATCCAATCCTTTATAGAGCGCGGCGAGGTCCTCGGCATCCTTTGCGGCATATTGTAAGTCATAGGCAGGATCGCGGTAGTGACTGACGCCAATGGCCACGACATAAACGGATGGCTCGGGAACCTCTCTCGTGACATTCACATATAATGTCGCTCGACGAGACTCTACCCCTTTGACATTGTGTGTGGAGACTTGAATCTTATTCCGGCCTCGACCCAGTGGGACCGAAATATCCGTCTCTACCGTGTGCACCCCCTTATCTACCAAGGGAACCCCAGCTTGGCCATGGAGAGGCACATCGTTCACGTACAAATTGAGGCGGTCTAATCCATATTGACTGTCGGACGCCTGAATCCGTATCGACATCGTTGTTGCACTGGTCCTCAGGGGCGGTCTTTTCGAAAGCAGTCGTATCTCCGGTATACGGACCTGACTATCGATCATGTCTTCCGTGAACTTCATTTTTGCAAGCCGTCGAACATATGCCTGTCGGTAATATTGAATCTCCTCTTGACTGGCCAGCCCCAACCGCTCCATCACGATGTCGGGACGGTTAAACCGTAAATCAAATTGTTCAAAAGGGTAAACTGTTTCGTTAACACGAAACGCGAGACCTCTTACAACCCTCCTCGATGTGCGATAGTAGTGGTCCGGCGTCAGAGCTAGCGAGGCATCCCGTCCCACAGCAATCAATGTCATCAGTTCTTTCCCAGATTCAACCTCCCATATTTTAATCATGCCGTCGAGGCTTGCGGTAAATATACGTCGCTGATCAGCGCCATAGGTCAAGGCATAGATATCGCTTGTATGGCCTATGAACTGCCGAACAGGCTTCATCGTTTTCATGTCGATCAGACTCGCCGCGATCCCTTCAGCCTGAATCATGAATTCTTTGTCAGGGCTGAGTGCGATGCGCGGGCCGAGATCCGTAAAGTCCCCAATTCCGCCCTTGTCCAACTCTTGACCCGTTTCGCGATCCCACCTACGTCGTATGGGCTCTGCATAGATATACTCCCCAATCGATCGCAGCACTCTTCCATCAGGGCTAAAGCTTGTTCCAACACTTATTAGTTTAGAGGTTCCATACTTTATGGTCGGTTCGAGCGCTTGAAACTTTCTTACCGGTCGTCCGGTGTCCACATCCCAAATCACCATCATGCCATTCATCTCCTGCACGGCAACAACCCGGCCATCTGGACTAATAGCGGCTGACGCGCATGATTCGTCTGGTTTAAAACCAATACGGCGCGAAATCTGCGCGGTGGCAAGGTCCCAAAACACAAGGGCATCGTCAAGACACACTACTAGGGAATCTCCCCTCGGATTTGCCACCATCGTCGTTACCGGCCTTGCAGTGAGCGCCAATTGTTGAATTGGCTTATTCCTAACGAGATCCCACAGCACAATCTGAGAATCGAGCGTCGACACGAAAGCGGTTTGACCATCAGGCATAAAAGTAAAAGAAACGCTCTCCAATCGCTCGCGGTGACGCTGTGTTGGTACATCCCAGAGGTCAACATATCCAGTAAGTAGGCCTCTTGTCTGATCGTAGCGTGCGTGCGTCGTTGCGAGTATCCGTCCGTCTGGACTAAAGGCTAAAGATGTACTTATACCGACATTAGTTGACCATTGAAGGACATCCCCAGAAGCGAGGTCCAATAAACGCAATGTCTCTTCTCCGGGCCTTTGGAAAGCAACTGTCCGCCCGTCTGGGCTGAGCGTTAGCAGCACCGCGCCGTTAGTAGATAAGGTCTTATCCTCCGCCACTAGCATTCCGAAATCCTGTCTCGAATACCCCTGCACTTGTACGCAGTTAATCTTCGACACAGCTGGATACCGGTTCACTTGTTTACCTTCTCGATCCAATACGACTAAGCTTCCGTCCTTCGTAATTAAATCGCGTGCGACAGCTAAAGTCCGATTGTCTGGCAACACTGCAACCGGTAAAACGTCAGGTGCAAAGGTCTGTATCTCCACCCCTTTTGGCACATCCCACAGTCGTGCTGGGGTACTAGGTAACAGGGCTGAGACAGGATTCTTCAGGCAGCGACCTAACATCCCGGGTGAGAATGAGTCGATAAGTCCAAGGGTCGCTAACACTTGGCCGTCAGCGCTGAGAAAAAGCGGCACCGATCCTGGCAACCGAAGTTCCTTGAGCTGCCGACGGTTTCGGATATCAAACACTCGCGCGATCTCTCCATCCTCCGCTATGAGGGTCTCCCCGTCCGAGCTGAATGCCATAAGGTTCTTGACCCCACTGATGGTGTACAGCTCTATCCCGTTAAGAATGTCCCATACCCTGCCTGTCCCTTGAGAATCACTCATGACAGCGATCTGGCCATCCGGACTAATGGTCACAGATTTAATCTGCTCACTATTTCCTACTGAAAGCAGGACTTCCACGCCGTCTTTATTAACCGCCCGGGCCTTTGCCATCAGTTCGCTTCTTGCTTTTTTTTCCTCAGCTTGGGCATCAGCCATCTTTCCAACCATTTTCTGCATGTCCCTGGTGGCCTTCTCGATTTCTTTTTCCATCAAGTAGTTTGCAAGCGTGCATCCTTGGCAGAGTATCACTAAGAACAAGAAAGCTAGCCTCCCCAGAGCTTCCATGAAAGTACGTTTCATACGTCTCCTACTCCAACTCATTGCTTGCCGTGGATGGTGGCCGGTAGGACTGTGGTAATAGTGTCGGGGTAGGTGGCAAACATCGGTGATCGCCTCAACGCATCCACCAAATGACGAGCAAACCATAGTGCTCCTATACTCAGGATATATCGCCATCGTTGGTGGGGCCACCGTCATCCCGCGTTCTTGAATCAGCTTCACGGTCTCCAGCTTAAACTCTCGCGTGAACTTGCGTCGCTCCATGCCCCACCTCCGGTTTCATTCATACACCTAACTCGGTGTCTTTGAAACCGGCAGCAGCCCATATTGAGCTAAGCCAGTGAGGAAGCAGCCCTGACTCCTAAGTTGATCCCACGCCCGATTCCTAACGAATTCAGGAAGACTGTGAATGCTAGGAGCCGTAATGACAATGTTTAATGACCTGAATGGGACTTTGGATGTGAGCCTTCGCCATCATCGAAAAATCACTAGGCAGCTACCTGGTAGAGGTCGATGAAAGGGTGATTAAGAGTGACAAATGGCCATTTCTCACAAAGCTCGCTATTGCAACGGTTTCCCCAAATTGATTGCAATTTCGATAGCTTGAAGCGTTCCATTAGTTCTATCCTTTCCCGTCCTTTCCTTTC
>DAISKX010000349.1:0-4774 GCA_036820725.1 Nitrospiraceae bacterium | reverse complement strand
GCTTGATATGTAAGACAGTTGCTCGCGTCGCGACTCCACCATGAATAATGCGGGCTAGCCTGGCCTCATCCTTTGGCAGAGCGAATGCGGGCCGATCATGGCATGCCGATCTCGCCTCACTCTGAGGCGTGAAGGATCTCGCGCACTTTCCTGATGAGCTCGTGCGGTGTGAAGGGTTTTTGGAGGAAACCGGTCTGGGTGGGGGCTTCTTCTCCGGTCAACGGGTATTTATCGCTATAGCCCGAGACGTAGAGCACTTTCAACCACGTCATGGAACTGCGCAGCCGTGTGGCCAGTTCTTGTCCGTTCATGCCGGGCATCACGATATCGGTGACCAGAAGATCTATTCGACCCTGGCGGGTTCGCAGAAAGTCCAGCGCTTGCAGGCCATTCTCGACCTCGTGAACCGTATATCCGTTCGTGGTGAGGATGTGTTGGGTCAAGAGTCTGACTGACGGCTCGTCCTCCACGAGCAGGATGGTTTCCGTCCCTGACGTGTCGTCGACCGATAGAGGGATCGGTGTTGCGCGGGGCGGTATGGGAGTCGTCTCCGGCAGATACACCGTCATCGTCGTCCCCCGTCCCGGCTGGCTCTCGACCCTCAATGTGCCGCCGCTCTGGTGAACGATTCCATGCACTGTGGCAAGGCCCAACCCGGTCCCTCGTCCTTGCGGCTTGGTCGTAAAGAACGGCTCGAAGATCTTCGCTTGCGTATCCATATCCATCCCGTCGCCGGTATCGCGCACCTTGACACGAATGTAGGTGCGGTGGGACGGCTCGGCTCGCTCCTCTCCCCACACCTCGGAGGAGTCGGCTTGATCGGTCTCGATCGTCAGCGTGCCGCCGTGCGACATGGCATCTCTGGCATTGAGCGCCAGGTTAATGAACACTTGTTCCAACTGGATGGCGTCTACCTTGGCCCATCGAGGCGTCGGGTCGAGATGCAGCACAATGCGGATGTGCTCCCCGATCAAGCTTTCCAACATCGAGACCAGGTTTGTAATGATCTGATGCAAATCGAGAGACACAGGATGTTGCACTTGCTTCCGGCTGAAGGCCAGAAGCTGGTTGGTCAGGGAGGCGCAGCGCTCCCCGGCTTGCTGGATCTGGTTGACATACCGGCGTACAGGGGAATCCTGTGCCGTCGCTTGCAGCAGTACCGAACTGTAGCCGAGAATGACCGTCATTACGTTGTTGAAATCATGGGCAATGCCTCCGGCCAGACGTCCCACGGCTTCCATTTTCTGCGCTTGGCGCAAGCGGTCTTCCAATTCCCGCGCCTCGGTGATGTCTTCGGAGATGCCGCTCAATCGATCCATCGTTCCGTCCGGCTTGCGATGGATGACGCATCGATCGTGAATCCACCGAGGACTGCCGTCCGGCCTGATGATGCGGTAGATGACTTCAAACTCTCCCTCCGTCTCGGCCTTCATGGCTGCCTGGTACGTGCGGATCACCGTCGCTTTGTCGTCAGGATGAAGGCGTGTCTTCCAGTACTTCGGATCCTTAAGGAATTGTTGCGGCGAGACCCCCCAAATCCGTTCCACCGCGGGACTGATAGACAAGACTTGTAACGGATTGATTTGAACGAACCAGACGGCCTGATTGAGTTTGTCGGTCAGATAGCGAAAGCGCTCCTCGCTGGATTGGAACGCTATTTCCGCACGTTGACGTTCCGACACCTGCCCGCGCAGTTCTTCGTTTGCCCGTTGAAGGTCGGCGGTTCGCTCGGCGATTCGGCGTTCCAGATCGTCATGGGCGCGGCGTAACTCGTCTTCGACGCCTCGGCGTTCCTGAATCTCTTGCGTGATATCCCGGTTCAGTCGTTCGACGGCCTCCGTGCGGTTGGTCAGCGTGCCGATCAGTGTCTCGTTTTCGAACCGCAGCGCCCAGCTTGCCAGGATGGCTCGGTTCAGATTCCAGGCGGAATAGGCCGTCGCGAAGAGAAACAGCGCCGCCATCACACCCATGGACATGTGGAACTCATCACCCCCGGACAGAAAGAAATGCGAAAGGATGGGAGCGCCGAGCGAGAGGTTGTACAGCAGAAAAGCAGGAAACACCACTGACAGCATGGAAACCGACCCGGCGGCCATACCGGCCAAAACGAACACCAAGATCAATTCATGGGGAAGGGAAATCTCCGGATAAAGGAACCATGTACTGCAACCCCATCCGATCCCGGTCAACGTGGAGCCGAAGATGGCCAGCCAATACCAGGTGCCGATGGTCCATGAACGGTGGATCTTGAGGAACGCCCAATACAGGAGCGTGCGAAGACCGGCCGACGCCCACATGCCGATTAACCACGCGAACAGTTTCGAATGAGGCACAGCCGGCCATTCCAGCGCCGTCAGGAGAGAGGCGTTGACGACCGTGGCGAAAATGCCGATGGGCGCATTGCGGAACAGAACGGTGACTTGTTCTTTCCGTAATGCCGGAAGATTGTGATCAGATAACCTCATCATTTCCGCAGCTCTCCTGTGCAGCATGATTCGCTCGGAGGAGAGGGGCGGCGAGCAGGGGGTGCGCCGCCCTGGTCATCGCGGACAGCACGCCGGAAATCTGACTGAACGTCGTCGAGCGGACAGTGAGCTCAAAAATTCATGCGCAGATTGATCGAACCGACGTGCAGCGTAGTCTGGTACGTTCCGTTGACCGTCGGATTGAGGTTTCCACTGATGGTCCGATTTTCGTACAAGATAGCTTTGTACGCGAGATCCAGGCCGATGCCTTTCGGTCGCAAGGCCTTCTCCGAGTCGCCACACGGAATGATCCCGAAAAAATGACCGCTCCCCTGGCAGAACAGCCCGAACCCAACGGAGATCGCGTGGCTGTCGCTATCGGGAATGGCCGGATTGTACGTCGCGTCGGGAATCGCTTTCTGAGCGTTCCAGTATCCCGCGCGGAGGGCGACATCCCATTGGGGTAAGATCTCAGGCCGCAACCATTTATGTTCGGTGCCGACCATGATGGTATACGCGCTGGTCCAGTTTTGCGGGAGCGGTACCGTCAGTCCATTGGAGAGGGTCGCATCGAGGTTGCGCACGGATTTCCATCCGGTGTAGTCCACATCCAATTCCAGTTTCCACTCGCGTGAGGTGTTCCGGACAGGCCAGAGCGCAATCCCCCCCGTAATGACCTGCGGAATCACGAATGTCGATCGAGAATCCGCGATCTTGGTGCCGCCGGCGAGAAATTCCCCATCCAGGTGAAGGGTGGCTTGACTGCGATAGGTCAGTCCGATGTTGGCGATGGGCAGCCCCTCCGCATTTCGTAGCGCCGTATACAGCATGCTGACGTTGAACCCTGCCGCCGTATCCTTCCCGTTCAGTTCCATGCCGGTTCCGGCAGGAATTCCCAGCCCTCCCGGCCAGAGGAACTTTCGTTCCGCCTGGCCTTCGCCCATGAGTCCGGAAAAGGTGTAAATGTCGGCTCCGATGCCGATGGCGAGGTCGGGAAGCGGTCTGAAGGCTAGAGATGGCCTGATGTCGATCAGTTCGAATGCGGCCGTCGTGGTGGCGGTTGCAAATGGGCCGCTGTCGGGCCAACGTGTGAGGGTCCCAAACGGATTGAACACGGCCAGACCAAGAACCGTGGTATCGAAAAACTTGAGTCCCAGGTCCTTCAAATTCGCCGTCGCATAAAAGTTCGACGGAGGTGGAACGGCCACCGCTCCCATCACATCTCCATCGGTGGTCTGGCCGGCGCCATTACGGAAGTTGAATCCGCCACCGATGAGGTTCGTCCCGAGCGAAAATTGCATCCCACGCAACTGGGTCATTCCGGCCGGATTGTAGTACCCGGCTGATGCATCATCCGCCTGCGCCACGAAAGCCGAGGCCTGGCCGGCTGCGGAGGCGCTCTGGTCATAAATGCGGAAGCTGCCTGCCCAGACGGATTGAAGGCCGGATATGAGGATCCCGATCAAGATGCATGCACACAGACACAAACGGGTGAGGCAAAATATACGCGTGTGATGAGAATGAGGAATGAGAGGGTGTATGGTTAATCCTACAGTATCGGCGTCGCGGTTGGTCACCCAGACTCCGCAAAAATGATCTAAGAAGTTCTGCTGAGGCGTATCTAAGGCACCAAGTTGAATTTGTCAAGCAACGAAATGGCTCTATCGCGTGATGAACACAGGGCAGAATGCCGGAGCCATGCCGGTGTCGCCGTGGTACTTGTGCATCGATTTCATGCTGACGATCACGTATCCTGTCGGCATGGAGGTGCGCGGCGTGACGGTCATTCGTCGATGGGCGATACGGACCGTGATCGGAGCGAGCATCGGAACCGCGGTTCTGTTGCTGGCGGCTCTGTTCTATGGTCTCTACTTGTCGACGTTTGTTGCCTTGCCGAGAGGCGATGAGCATCCACCCTTACTGTTGTTCGGCTCGCCGTTTCTGCTGAAGCCAGATCTCCAGATTGCGGAATCGCACCTGATTGAACGTCTGAGTCGATTGGGTTACCGGGAGGTCGCATCCGCGGTTCATCGGCCGGGAGAGTTTCGCGTGACGCCCGCAACGATCGATATTCACCTCCAAGGGTTTCCCGATTTGCATATGGACGCCGTGCCGATTCGTCTTCAACTGGATCAGGGTCGTGTGACCAGTATCCTATCGATTGAGCATGGCGACGAGGTCTTTCCCGCCTATCTGGAACCTCAGTTGATCAGCGGACTGCGAGGGGAGTCACGTCAGGTTCGGGAATGGTTGCCGGTGGCAGAGATTCCGCCGCGCCTTGTGGACGCGCTGCTCTCGGTCGAGGATCG
>DAISKX010000348.1:0-4788 GCA_036820725.1 Nitrospiraceae bacterium | reverse complement strand
GCTCACAGTATTTATTGAGTGGATGCAGCAGGCGGTCCGATCAATCGAGCGCGGGCAATCCGTCCCAGCTCAGCCGAGTTCCGGATCCGGCGAAATCTCCTCGTGGATTCGTGCAATCCGCCATCTGGATGACCGGCGGCGTGAGGGCGAGGAGATACAGGTCGGGCTGGAAGCCGATCTTAGGAACCGGGAGGCCACTTTAGCTCGACTTACCCAACAGTTGGAAGCGTCTATTGATGAATCAAAAGCCCTGCAGCACACCTGTAAGGATCTCCAACGGGAGCTGACTTCCTATAAGGGGTTGGTGACAAAGGCGGGAGATGTCGCCAGACAGTTCGATCAGTTCGATGCTGAAGTGAAGGCCATTGCCGGAGATCTGGCGGATAAGAGTACAAAGCTGGAAGCGCTGGCCGATAGTGTCAAGCAGGTGACCATAGCGTTGAGGAGCATGGACAAGCGGTAGCGGTTCCTTCCGCAGCGATAATCGGACTCCTCCTGTTCTCGATGTAGCCGAACCCATACCGATTCACAGCCCCGTGATCCCTCTTGCGTCGTGTGTCGTTCTTTCAGTACAATACGCCCCTATTTTCAGCATTCGTTATATAAGGGGGTGAATCGATGAACAGGTTGCTCGTAGCCATGGTCAGCGCAATGATGGTCCTGCCCGCAAGCCTTGCGTTCGCCAACGTCAGTGAAGGCCCAGCCGACTACAGCGGAATCACCGGCATGTATTACACGCTGATCGGTCTCATCCTGGCGTATGGCGTGTATGATACCTTTTTAAAGAAAAGCTGAGCCACGCCGCCGTTAGGGTCGTCATGTCAGCGCTTGTCCGCCCGTGACGAGGGTGGATGAGCGCTGAAACAGTGTGCGTGTGACCGTTTAGCCCCGCCTCTGACGAGCCATCTTCTGTAGAATCGGCTCGAGAACCTTCAAGACATTATCCACAATCAGCGTATACCCTTTCCCAGTGGGGTGGATGCCATCGGCTTGATTCAGATGTGCCTGACCTCCGACATCAGCCAAAAAAAATGGAATGAACGCGAGTTGATGGCGCTCAGCTAACTCGTGGTACATTGTCTCAAAACGAGACGTATAGTCTGCACCATAATTAGGCGGCAGCTTCATCCCTGCCAACACGACGGCCACGCCTGCTTGCTTCATTGTGAGAATCATCTCTTCCAGATTGGCACCGGTCTGTTCAACGGTGAGCCCTCTGAGACCGTCGTTTGCACCAAGTTCTAGAATTACGAGACGCGGCCGGTTCTTCAATACCCACGACACACGACGCACACCCCCTGCGGTCGTATCTCCGCTGACCCCGGCATTGATCACCCGGTAGCGGTATCCCAACGTGTTGAGCCGTTCTTGCAGTTGCGCCGGATAACTATCCTGAAATGCCACTCCCAGTCCGGCTGTCAAACTGTCGCCGAAGGCGACGATGTGAGGGAGTCCTTCCGTCTGGGGGGTGGTGGAGTCAGATGAGGTGTGACGTGTCGATGCCTCAGTCGGGCCATACCCGGCAAATCCATCTTGTGAAGACGCGTGATGCGAAGGGGTGACGGGAGGTGTCGCGGAGGGTCCGTCACATCCGAACGAGATGAGAACAATCCATGCGCATAAAAACAGCAGGGTGTTGTGCACGGAAACGGAATATGAATGGGCATTCCATCGGTACAGCATCTTCGTACAGTATAATATGAATTCGGTGTTCGTCGAGGGAGGAGGACATAGACATATATGATAGCTATTCAGCATCTCACTATGAGGCTTTCTGCCGCGGGGCATGAAGTGACCATTCTTGACGATGTCACACTCGACATTCCTGAGAAACAGATGGTGGCTATTGTCGGGCCCTCCGGCAGCGGGAAGTCGACGTTGTTGGGACTGATCGCGGGTTTGGATCGCCCGACGTCAGGGTCTATCCGGCTGGACGGTATCGACATCACCACGCTCTCGGAGAATGCGATGGCGCGCTGGCGTCGTGAGAAGATCGGATACATCTTCCAATCCTTTCATCTGATTCCCACGCTGACCGCGGCGGAGAATGTGGCCGTTCCTCTGGAATTGACCGGCGATTCTGGCGCACGGTCAACGGCCGAATCGTTACTGCGGTCTGTGGCACTTGCCGAACGGCTTGACCATTACCCGGTTCAGCTGTCGGGGGGAGAGCAGCAGCGGGTTGCGATTGCTAGGGCATTTGCCTGCCGGCCTCCCATCTTATTAGCCGATGAACCGACCGGGAATCTCGATTCCGCAACTGGCCGCCAGGTGATCGATCTATTGACTGGTCTGCATCGGGACTTCGGTACAACGTTAGTACTTGTGACGCATGATCAAGATTTGGCGCAGTTGGCGGAACGTGTGATTGCGTTGCGTGATGGACGGGTGGAATCGGATTCTCTGACAGCAGGTCAGGAACGCTGACTGGAGTAAGCGTGCTCAACATATTCCCTATCAAGATGGCGTGGTGGGAGACACGGGCAGCGTGGAGGCACTTTCTTTATTTCTTCGCCTGCATTGCCTTCGGCGTAGGGGGGGTGGTGGGCGTGTCGCTGTTCGCAAGCAACGTTGAACGTGGAGTGAGTCGTGAGGCTCGTGGGCTATTGGGAGGCGATCTTGAAATCAGACTATCTCATCCCATCAGTGCAGAGGGGGCTGAGGTGGTGCAATCACTTGAGAAACGGGGAGTGATTAGTCGTCATGTCAGCGAGCTTGTGGCGATGGCCGCCGCCATGGCCCCGGATGATAGGCGCTCTCCTTCTATAACCCAATTGATCGAATTGAAGGCTGTCGAATCTGGTTACCCGCTCTACGGGAATCTGGTTGTTGAACCGGTTGGTCCTCTTCAAAATCTCATTGACCCCATTAGGCGGCCGGACTGCGATCCGGTCTGCTACGGAGCTGTGGTTCATGAATCGCTGCTGATCCGCATGGGATTGGCCCATGGCGACCGGATCAAGATCGGCGATGCGGTGTTCACACTTACCGCGGTCATACGGAAGGAACCGGATCGTACCGCGAATATGTTCAGCTTGGGGCCAAGGGTCATGATTTCACAGGAAGGCCTAGCTGCAGCCGGGTTGGTGAAGCCAGGGAGCCGGGTGCGCGAACGATATTTATTGAAGGTTTCCGGCTCTGTCGCTCTGGAGCCATTGCTGTATGAATTGAGAGGCCGATTGACCCATGACTCGGCCCGGGTTTCTTCTTATCGCGACGCGCAACCGCAATTGAAGCGGTTTCTCAATCAACTCGCTCAGTATCTCGGATTAGTCGGCCTGACTGCACTCTTTGTCGGGGGAGTCGGGGTCGCGGCTTCGGTGCAGGCGTTCATACGAGAGAAGTTTCTCAGCATCGCCACGCTGAAGGTGTTGGGTGCCGAGACGCGGACAATTATTCACATCTACTTGGGGCAGGCATTGGGACTGGGCATGCTGGGTAGCGTTGCCGGTGTGGGTGTGGGCATCGTTCTTCAGAGTATATTTCCGTCTGCTGTGTCGAGGATGATCGATCCGGATCTGTTGAGCCAGGTCGCCTTTTCATCCGCTCTGGGAGCGGGATCACTTGTCCCAATCCTGAAAGGAACAGGTCTTGGCCTGCTGACGACGCTGCTATTCAGCGTCTGGCCGCTGTTGACGATTCGCAGCATCAGGCCGGCGGGACTCCTCCGTCGTGACGTGGACGTCACCGAGGCGAGTGTCTCGCACAGTGTGATATTTCGTTGGAAGTCCTGGGTACTCAGCCTGCTGCGAGATCGCCCGAGACTCATCGCGGCGACCGGCATCGCAGCCGGGCTGACGGGATTATCGATGTGGCAGGCCGGTTCACTCACGGTGGGATCGCTGTTTATGGGCGGTCTCGTGCTGGCGGTATTGCTCCTTGCCCTTTCGGCAGAAGTGTTGCTGGCTGTCTTGCGGGTCGTCCCTATTCCTCGGGCCATTAGTCTGCGGCAGGCGGTTCGAAACATCATTCGACCTGGCAGTCAGGCGGTCAGCGTCATGATGTCCATCGGTGTCGGTGTGATGGTTATCATGACGGTCGGATTGCTCGAGGACGCGTTCATCCGACAGGTGAGCGAGAACCGTCCATCCGACGCCCCTACCTTCTTCTTTATCGACATACAGCCGGATCAGGCTGATGCAATCGCACACCTGTTACATGAGAGGACGGGCGATCCTTCGCCCAAGCTGACGCCGCTCGTACGATCTCGTCTTCACGGGATCAACGGAAACATTGTCAAGGCTGAGGCCGAGGAAGAGAGACCGTCCCAGGCCCAACGTGATGACAGACGAAAAGGATGGTACTTGACGCGTGAATACGCGTTGACGTTCCTGGACCGCTTGCCCAAGGACAATACCATCGTGCAGGGAAATTGGTGGCAACCAGGACAACAGTTCCCCCGACCTCTTGTGTCGGTCGAAGAGGAAGCAGCCAAAAATCTCGGATTGAAGATCGGTTCCACGATTGATCTTGATATTCAGGGGTCCATCCTGTCGGTGACCGTGAGCAATATCCGGAGGGTGGACTGGGGCAATTTTTCGACCAACTTTTACATGATCGTATCTCCGGGCGCACTCGAAGGGGCTCCGTTTACCTACGTGGCGACGGCCCGTGTTCCGCCCTCCGACGAAGTGTCCTTGCAGCAGGCAGTGGTCGCGGCATTTCCTAACGTCACGACGTTGAATATCGGTGACGTATTGGATAGTTTTACCCATGTTCTCGATCGGCTCGCATTGGCGGTTCGAGCGGTCGCATTATTTTGCATACTGGCGGGCGCCCTTGTAATGG
>DAISKX010000347.1:0-4789 GCA_036820725.1 Nitrospiraceae bacterium | reverse complement strand
ATCCGAGCATAAGCACATGAATCATTGAAATCCATGCGGGAACGTGTCGCTTGGTTGCGTCAACGCCGGCCACCGGAAGGGCCATCAATTCCGTTCTGAGCAGGAACAACGCAAGGGTGGCATTGATGATGATGGCGACGACGGATTTCCAGCCGAAGGTCCCCATCATGTAGGCCACATCCCAATTCCATTTGCCGGCAACCATGAGAACCGGCGGCGCCGCAAACGGGGTTAACACTCCGCCGATCGAAACATTGACCAACAACGTAGCGAGGACCACATATTTGAATTGATCGGATAGGCCGGTCCCAAAATAGCGGCCCCTGAGGATCAGTGCTGTGACCGTCATTGCAGCCGGTTCCGTAATGAAACTGCCCAGGAGAGGGCCGGTGGTCAGGCAAGAGACAAAGGCAGATTGTGCCCGTCCGAAGGGAAGACACCGTGAAACAGCCAGGATCGTCTTCTCAGCCAAGTCGATAATCGGTCTGGTCGCTGCCACGGCCATGATCACGAACACGAAAAATGGTTCTCGGAAATTCAGGTTGACGATGTAGGCAATTGCCTCCTGCACGCTACTGAAGAGACAGATCAAGGCTAGGAGAACACCGGCCCACAGACCGAATACGAGTTCCACTTCGCCCAATAGGTGAAAGAGCTGCTTCCAGGGAGAGTCGTCAGGGAACCGGTGTGAGAAATGCTGGATGTTCCGCGTCGCGAAGGTGTGCAGGATTGCAAGAACGAGAACGACGGTCGCGGTACTTTGGAGAGGAGTGGGGTGCACCGTGCCCATTAGACGTATTGCGTTTCCCCAAGTCAAACGCGCCGCGAAGAAATATTCATCTCCTACTCTGCCATACATGACACCGTCTAAAGGCTGTCGCTTGTCTAAACTCGATGCGACATGTTCTTTGAGCAGGAAGTCCCTTCTTGATCGATGACGCCTGCCATATGCATGGCGCCGCTTGTGCCGGACGGTTTCCGGTCCGAGGGCTACGACTTCAAGCTATACGGTCGCCTTCACCTTGCACCCATTCGTTTTGTTCGCGTACTCTGTAGAAAAATGTCACAAACTCTCCAGGGCACACGTATGTTTCGGGCCGTTCTCCAAACTGCCGTTGTCTGTTTTTTCATTGCCGGTTGTGCGGTTGAACAGGAGATTTCGCGCACCCCCCGCACTGCTGTTGAGCAGCTGCTCTTAACTCAAGCGGTGACGCGTGCATTGACGAATCTGACCCTGACGCTGCCGCCTCAAGCTCCTGTGTACCTCGAGGTGAGCGGATTTTATATTGATCGCGCACGATTGACGATGAGGGATCAAGTGTCGGGGGACGTGCAGGACCCCACCGTGGATTTCTTGTTTGTGCGAGACACAGTGGCCGTGGCGATGGGGCGTATGGGGTATCGTATCCGGCGGCGCGATGAACAGCCGGCGTACCTGGCTCGCGTGTCGATAGAATCGCTTGGGACGATGCAAGGCTTGACCTTCATCGGTATGCCGCCCGTCCAAAGCGTCCTCATTCCTTTTTCGCTCCCGGAACTGACTCTCTATAAACATGTGGATCAGAGCGGGTATGCCCGGCTTCATCTCGACGTGTTTGATCATGCCACCGGGGAATACAAAGGCTCCTCGGTCACACTCATCGGACGGACGGCCTATGACCAATATACAGTCTTCTTTTTCTTCACTTGGGTGGACACCGACATGACAGCGCCCCCGTGAAAGGATGCCGCCAGTCTCACCACTGTATAGATAGGACCACCTGATGCGAGCCAACTGGTGTCGTGACGCTTGTGATCAATGGGTCCTCACTGCCCGCATTGGCTCGATAATCTTCACTCTCCGAATATTTCCACGGGCCGGGGATAACGAGGCCGGCCTTAAAGTGAGCCCTCAGACGGCTGGACCGATCGTGTAGCGAAACGAATTGAAGTTTCCACCTCGCTTGAGCCCAGTTCCGGAGGTGGTATCCGCACCTCCCATAGTGACGCCTGCAACAAGAGGATGGATTTCGATCGGAGCACGTGGCACAATTAAAGCCTGACGCGAAACGACGTGTGAGGGCTCGCGGGTGGAGAATCTCCCCATGTCGACCAGGTTTCAGATCCGGTCTTTTCGACGGTTTGCCATTCAGTGTCCTATTTACTATTCCAACGACAAATTTCATGGCAAGGGCACGGCTTGGAATCTATCATTGAATGGCTGGCGGGTGGATGGCACCTATCCGGTTGAACCAGGTATGGCGTTCACATTGTGCATTTTTCTGCCCGGTCGAGTGCGCACTGTGTTCGTTGATCGGGCCGCCGTGCGATGGTCTCGCGGACATGAGTTCGGGATCGAACTCGTTACCATGAAGAATGAGCAACAGGTCATACTAAAAGACTTCGTCGACTTGCTCATCTGACCTGCGCACATTGCCAGTGCTTCTCTCGCCTAAAAAACAACATGTTCTTTGCCATCGACGCTCAGTGAGATAGACTGCTGTGAAGACAGGACGGGCAGCATCGCTCACGACGAGCGCAGGCTATGGCAAAACACTTTAAACCTCGTTCCCATTCCCGCATTCCCGTCAGCTGTTTCCTCTATTATCTAGGAGAAGGAGTGGTCGGGACGGGAAAAGTCTGCGATCTCTCTGTCAAGGGATGGCGGATCGAGGGTGATAAGCCGGTGTCGGTCGGTATGCGGCTGACCTTGCGTGTCTTTCTACCGGACGAGCCAAAGGCGATCGACATTGAAGGAGTGATCGTTCAATGGGTCAAAGATGGTGCTTTTGGTTTGGAGAATGTGGGAATCAATGCTCTTGCTGAAGCCCGCATCAAAAGATTCGTTGATTCCATATTGAAACCTTCCGGCTCCAGTCGCGTCGCGTAATCTTACTCTCGATTCCTCCTCTCATCCTGTCCAATTAATAGTGTGGGCCCGCTCTGCAAAGCACGCGCTGCTCCGTTCAAGTTTGTCTGATGCCCATCCGCAATCGATGGAGCCTTGCTGCGCTCCAGTCTTCAATTCTTCAATGCCGCCGGGATACCCCCCGCTTTCGGGGACTATCACGCTTCGATACATTTTTCATATTCTGACCGACGGTTGCTGATGGGGAGGTCTGATGGATCAGGGTACACGTCCGCGATTTATCGTCGAATGCACCAGTTCGCGTTCGGAAGACGGCATTCTGATTTGGAACGGGCGTGTGCTTGATCTTTCTATCCCCGGATGGTCCCGGCTGGGGCTCAAAAGCATCATGACCGGTGACTATCTCCAGCTTCATCTTCATCTACCCGGCCATATCACTCCACTTTCGGTCCCTTTGGCTGCCGTACGGTGGATCCATGAGTCGCGCTTTGGTGTAGACCCCATTCTCATGGATGCTGATGACCAGTTGCGTCTGAGCCAGTTTGTCACCCAACATGTCAGCGTGGGGAGTTTCACGACAGATAGCAAAGATCAGATTATCATTACTGAGTGTTCCTGATCCTCACCGGTGTCCGCCAGCACTCATATCGCTCTCTCTAAGAGCAACACCGTCTTCTCCCTGGCGAGTATCGCTCTCTTCGACGGTTTTTTTGTTATATAGACTCCGATGGCCCTGGCCGGTACCCTTCCATTACTTGACATCGTCACACCGGATAGTGTCTCTTTCCATAGTGTTCTTGTAGTGTCGCGTAGGTCCGGGGGGCCGGGCTGTGCATCCGCGTTATGACGACGAGTAGAGGGGATTTGCCGGGGAAGAGCGCATGTATGGATAAATCGACTCTTGTGATTGTCGAATCAAAGCCCCCCGCATCAACTCCGCTCACCGCAGAGACGGAGGCGCAGGTTGCACAGCTTGCAGAAACCGATATTCTGGTTGGAATTCCAAGCTTTAATAATGTGGAAACGATCGGCCATGTGGTTCGGGCAGTGAGTGCCGGGCTAGCCAAGTACTTTCCCGAGGCCAGATCCGTGCTGGTCAACTCTGACGGAGGGTCCACCGACGGCACGCAGCAGGTCGTTTCCCAAGCGGTCGTCGATCTCAAAACGCTGTTCGTCGGCGACCAGCAGAGTCCGCTTCACAAAATAATCACGCCGTATCATGGCATCCCCGGGAAAGGCAGCGCCTTTCGCACCATTTTCGAGATCGCCCGACGTCTGAGGGCAAAAGCGTGCGCCGTCGTCGATTCTGATCTGAGGAGCATTACGCCTGAGTGGTTGGAGTTGCTCATTAGCCCTGTGCTGGAGCAGGGACATGACTATGTCGCACCGTATTATCTCCGACATAAGTACGATGGAACGATTACGAACAGCATCGTGTATCCACTGACCAGAACGCTCTATGGGCATCGGATTCGCCAACCGATCGGAGGCGATTTCGGATTCTCCGGTCATTTGGCGCAGCACTATCTCGACAAGCACGTATGGGAGTCGGAGGTGGCCCGGTTCGGCATCGATATTTGGATGACGACCGAGGCGATTGCCAGCGGCGCGCGAGTATGTCAGAGTTTTTTAGGCGCGAAAATTCACAATCCAAAAGATCCGGCGGCCGATCTCTCCGCGATGCTGGTGCAAGTATTGGGGGCGGTATTCGCGCTCATGGAGGAACATTATTCCGTCTGGTACAAGCTCGAAGGATCGAAGCCCGTCAATCTATTCGGATTTCAATATGAAGTCGGGGTCGAGCCGGTCAACGTCAATGTCGATCGTATGATCAGCAGTTTTCGGCAAGGGCTGACTGATCTGGGTTCTATTTGGGAACAGATCCTCAGCGCGGAAACATTGGCCAGTTTGAGGCCTCTCGGCACCTGTGCGTTGCAGGAA
>DAISKX010000346.1:0-4791 GCA_036820725.1 Nitrospiraceae bacterium | reverse complement strand
CGTCACGGATAAGTGACGACAAGTCTGTGCACGCCCGCGAGATGTGAGTGGGCCGTGTCCCGTGAGCCGTCTCTTGTGAGCGCCCAGTGTCCTTCGCGAGCCGGCAGAGTC
The DNA here is from genome assembly GCA_036820725.1 of Nitrospiraceae bacterium. Taxonomy (GTDB): domain Bacteria; phylum Nitrospirota; class Nitrospiria; order Nitrospirales; family Nitrospiraceae; genus DASSBQ01. The sequence continues at coordinate 4,680 of DAISKX010000346.1, read as the reverse complement.
TCTTGGATTCCACGGTGAGTCCGCATTGTGACGACGAACTACGAGATACGTTTCACGAAGAGTTGTCGTCACCCATCGAGAGGCAGAGAGGCCTGAATGGTCGTCCCAGCGGCCGGCCGGCTGAGGATGTCGAGAGTTCCCCGTAACACCTGCGCCCGTTCCTTGAGATTGATCAGCCCCAAGCCTGCGTCTTCCCGTTTCGATCCGGCGTCGAATCCCTTCCCATCATCCCTGATGCTCAGCTCGACTCCGCTGCTTTTTCCGGAGAGACGTACCGTTACGGCCGACGCCTCTGCATGTTTCAAGGTATTGTGGAGCGCTTCCTGAAGGATCCGAAATAGGCAGGTTCTTACGGGTTGGGGCAGATGATCGTGCATCACCCCCTCGACCTGAAACGTGACGGCCAAACTGGTGAGGGCAGTGAAATTATCCAGATACTTTTCAAACAGGGTCTTCAAATCGAGGGACTCACCATGCTCCGGGTGTAATCCGTGCGCGAGTTGACGCATCGTGTCCAACAGCCGCGTGAGTTGTTCCGTGATGGATCGCAGGCGAACGATCACCTCTCCTGCCGCCAGGGGCTGGACCGTTTTGATCGACATGATCAGCAGCGCAACCTGTTGGCAACAATCGTCGTGCAACTCGCGCGCAAGGACGCGACGCTCATCATCCTGAGCGGTCAGCACTCTGGTCTGCATTTCCTGCAATGCACGGTGTCCGGTTTGAAGGTCTCGTTCCTGTTGCTCTAATCTGCGTTCACCCTCTTTCCGCTCGGTGATATTCAGCAGCACGGCGCGAATATCGTGTCCCGCTATGCTGCCGGCATGGACCGCACCTCCTATCATGAGGACGGTCTGGTAGGTTAAAGGGTCGGCGAGTTGCAGGAGCTGGATTTCGCACGTGTGGGTGGTGGCGCCGTTTTCGAGTATCGACGCGCAGAACCGTCTAAATGTCTCCCGGTTTCGGTACCCTGTCAGCTTCTGAAAAGGACTGCCCTTCAATTGGGCTGCCGATACCCCCACCATGGCTGCTCCTGCCGAATTCACGTGCTGAATAATCCCGCTTCTGTCGAACGTAAAGTACCCGACCGGGATGGATTCGTATAATTCCACATATTGGCTGCGACTGACCTGGAGTTCCTCTTGCACACGAATGAGTTCGTCATTCTGCATGTCCAACTCGGTGCGAAGTACTTGAAGCTCATGTACGAGGGTCGGTGCGTCCTGGTTGCGGTATTCGTCCGGAATACGCGGAGACGTCTTGCGTATCTTTGTTTCCGCGCGCCGGCGTAAATCAGTCGGTCCTTGCGATGCCATGAGAGGTCTCTATTCAGCGGTCCAAAGTTGTGAGGCGCGTCGGGAGTAGGAGAAGTATGGCCCTCGGGAAAGATAAGATCAATGCCGATCAGCAAGATTTGGGGGGAAATATTCTTCTTCTCCCATCTAGATGGCAAAGCAATGCAGCTTAGGTACGTCTTTGCGTCGTCGCCTTCATCTGTACCTGGTCGGCTTCAATGGGGCGATGCAAAGGGGGCGTTGATTCCGCAATGACTAACAGGATGAGGTATGGGCCAGGCGGCTGGCGACCTTACTGGCGTAGATCCTGACCTACTTCTTCGGCTCCGGCTCAGCAGGCGGTCCGCTCAGAGCCAAGCCGATAAGATTGATGACGCTATAGACGTCCCGTTGGTCCTTTTGACCGTCCGTAGGGTGGTTCTGGTGAAAGGTGTAGATGGCAACTGTTCTGATTTTCGTTCCGTTGTCCTGTTCCACGTCCACACGGGGCAATACGAGGGTGAGAGTAGTCGAATCGCCCTGATGACCCTTGTTGAGCGTGACGCTGATCGTTTCCCCGAGATCGGTCACGGATTTTCTTCTGATTTCACCTCCGGAGAATACATGGCCATTGTAGCTGAATTGGCTTTTTCCCAACATATTCGCCATTTCGTAGACAATTTTGTGCTTTCCCGCCTTATCCTGAAGCACATAGTAGGTCGCGTCTGCTGCCGATACCACGCGTGGCGCTAAACCCCACAAGACCAGGGACGCAATGATCACCGTGACAGCGGGAATCCAGAAGATATTCCTCATGTGCGACAGCTCGTTTTCATTGATCGCTGCCGACGTCACGTAGGCGCCTGCTGCAGCATGCATCGGTCAGGTTAGCCCGGCACCCTAGGGCTATGCAAGATACCTGAGACATAATCGACTGCACGTGAAACGATCAGAGGGCGTGAGGGCTATGTTGAAGCATGAGGTGACCGAGGATATATGGAAGGGGGAGGTGGTCCTCTGTCCAGAGAACCGGTTCAACTTGGATGAAGAGTCTTCACCGCTGATTCGCCCATCATCGACTGTAGGGGCTCGACCCGGTGTTGGTTCCTCTGTGGCTTACACTCCCAGCCACTCCCCCACCCGTCAATGCAGCGAGAGAGTGGTCCGGGCGTTCACGCTCTGTGTTACCTATTTCTGTTCATGCTGATCACTGGCGGTCAACTGCCGGATCGTCGTCGCAGTACCCATGTCCGACGCCTCGATCCGCACCTGGTCGCCGACCTTGAAACTGCATCCTCCCTTACCGCCGACGACGAAACCCGAACCTTTGGCTACATCCTCATTCGCTTTCGGATCGGTCGTCCCGACGACATCCTTCATCTTACTAGGATCTTTGGACAAGGCCCCAACTTCCTTCTGAGTGCTTCCTTCATGAAGCTGGTTCATCATTTCCTGTTCGGAAATGGCCTGTCCACCCTTGTTCTTGCCCGCCTGCTGTTCCATAAAGGGCGTGGGCGCAATTTCCTGATGTTCCTTTCCACTTTGTTGACCGGTGGCGAATTTCGCTCCTTGGCCTTCAGCGCACACCAAGTTAGTATCCTTTGTGACGCGGAGGCTGATTTCTTGTCCGCGATCACCTTCAACCGAATATTGATCGTCCTGGATCTTACTGATCCTGCCCATAATGATGTCAGGGCCGCCCATGACTACATTTGACTGTCCGCCGCCTGATCCGAGTCCCACACCCTGTTGGCCTTTCTCATCCGTACTCTCGCCTTTCGCGGTTCCCCCTGCAGCAATAACCAGCGATGGTCCGCTGAACACGAGCACCCCTGCGATGATCATCGCCCCATTCAAGAAATTCGCTTTGCGCTGCATGTCTCACCTCTTAGCTAAATGGTTACATGCACCTATGAATCGACGTGGATTTCGCGACCACGTCATTTGGTTCGACCCGTTTGGGCGGGATCGCCGCTCTCCGGCTTGCCCGTCGGTTGCTCGGGATGGGTCTCTTTCTTTTCCGACGAGTTTCCTGCCGGCTTAGGTGGCGTGATTGACGGGTCAGGCGCGTCGTTCCGTTGCTCGCAACCGTCCATGAATAAGCCGGCTGCCAATGCACATACCATCCCGGCTCTAAAATGTGCCCCATGCGAACCTCCGTGCATTGTGTTTGCCATCCGCCGATATCAATTACTCAGGTTGAGGTGAAGTGATCATTTCACGCACACCACTTTCTAGCTGGTTGACCCGCGTTACCTGGAATTGAGCAAGTGACGGGCCACCGGGCCCCCATCGTGCATCCCGGTGAGAATCCACACATATTCTCAAGGGTGGGAAAGCGAGGATGAGCGAACGGAAGGAAAGCTTGTTCCCGAACGGACAGACTATCTCATGTATCTTTGACAGGACCAAGATTTTGAATTGCCGGTCCGTTGATCACGGTGCCGAATTTGTCAAAGCGCGAGCCATGACAGGGGCAATCCCATGTTTTTTCAGTAGAGTTCCACCCGACGATACAGCTCAGATGTGTGCAGACTGCGGAGCGCAAATGCAGGACTCCCCTCTCATCACGGTAGGCCGCAACCTTTGTCAGGCCACGGCGCAGTATGGCTCCGCTATCCATTCCAATCTCGTCCTCGGACGAGACATCGCCCGCTGTGACCCAGTCGGCATACTGCACCGCGACGTTGACCGACTCCTGGACGAAGGTGCCCGCCGCGCGAAGCGTTTTGCGTGAAGGATCGTAGAGTGATGCCCAGGACGAGTCCCGGCCCATGATCAGGTCGGTGATGAGCATACCGGCAATCGTTCCATGCGTCATGCCCATTCCCGAATCACCGGTTGCCACATAGACGTTCTGTTCATTTCCTGGGTCTCGTCCGATGAAGGCGAGTCCATCGACCGGCTCCATCACCTGGCCAGACCAGCGAAATTCTATTCGTCCCATCGCCGGGAACCGATCGCGCGCCCACATTTCCAGCCGCACATAGCGCTGATCGCCGTCGCCGGCCTGACCCGTCTTATGATCTTCCCCGCCGACGATGAGCACATCGTAGTCGCCGCGATCCTGCGACGACACGGTATGAATCCTCACATAATGGTATGGGTCGAGCGTATCCCAATACAGCGCCTTTTTCACTGCCCCTCGAGGCAACCGGGCTCCGATGACATACGTCGTGTAGGGTGCCTGCTTGGTATGAATGGTCACAATGTCGCTGATCGGCGTGTTGGTGGCGATGACGACTGCTTCCGCTCGTACAACATGCCCCCGATCCGTTTCCACGCGTGCAGGTGCGCCGCCCTCGACCGTTTGAACATGGGCGGAACCGAACATACGGCCTCCGCGTCGATCGATGGCATGGGTAAGTCCTGCAAGATATTTCAAGGGATGGAACTGGGCCTGCCG
>DAISKX010000345.1:0-4794 GCA_036820725.1 Nitrospiraceae bacterium | reverse complement strand
GAGGATGACGGCTACGGCAAACATCCACCGCAACGTGGTGTCCGCCGTTGAACCGGTAAGCTTTCGTGAATTAATGCGGCTAGTGTCCTGGCTCTGAAGGTCGTTGGATTGATCCGCAAGGTTGCTCCCCTCTCCCTTGCCCTCTCCCCAATGGGGGAGAGGAGGCGGTGAGGGGGCGAACCGCTGGACTTGTGAAAGGAATCTTTGGGATATCACACTAGCTGGTGACAGCCCCTTCCGACGCCGACGACACATGCCGGGCATATTTCCCCATCACGCCGGAGGTGTACCTTGGAATGGGATGCTTCACTTTCTTCAAGCGCAGCGCCAAATCTTTCTGACTCAGGGCGACGTCCAGCCGTCGTTTCGTAATGTCGAATGTGATGATGTCACCGTTTTTCACGGCGGCGATCGGGCCGCCTTTGATCGCTTCCGGTGCGATGTGGCCTGCCATGAGTCCGTGGGTAGCTCCGGAGAACCGACCGTCGGTCAAGAGGGCAACTGAGTCGCCGAGGCCGGCCCCCACGATAGCCGCCGTCACGCCCAACATTTCCCGCATGCCTGGTCCACCGGAAGGTCCTTCATACCGAATGACCACGACGTCGCCGGCCTTGATCTGGCTCGATTTGACCGCCGCGAAGGCATCTTCCTCACGATCATAGACTTTGGCTGGCCCGCGAAACTTCAGCATAGAGTGTCCGGCGACCTTGACCACGCATCCTTCCGGGGCGAGATTGCCTTTGAGAATCACCAGCCCGCCTGTGGGCTTGATGGGATTGGACAACGGTCGCAATACTTGTTGACCGGCGGTTTCTTTCCCTCCGGCGGCTTCTTGCCCGATCGTGCGGCCGGTCACGGTGATCTGATCCTGATGCAGCAGCTTGGCGTCGATGAGCCGTTTCGCGACCAGCGTGGTCCCGCCTGCTGCATACAGGTCGGCAGCCGTGAAGCGCCCGCCCGGTTTGAGATCGGCCAAGAGCGGAACTTTGCGGTTGAGCTTGTCGAAATCGTCGATCGTCAATCGCACACCGGCTTCGCGGGCGATGGCCAAGAGGTGGAGTACCGCGTTCGTCGAGCCTCCGGTCGTGGCGACCGCCGCGATGGCATTTTCGATCGACCGTCTGGTGATGATCTGTCGGGGACGGATATCTTTTTTCAGGAGGTCCATCACGAGCGTGCCGGCTTCAAATGCGACATCGTCCTTGCGTGAATCCATGGCCGGCACGCCGTTCCGTCCCATCGGGGAAATGCCGAGAAATTCGAACGCGATCGCCATCGTGTTGGCGGTGAACTGACCGCCGCATGCACCGGGGCCAGGGCAGGCATGGTCTTCCAAATCCTTGAGCTCCGCGTTCGTCATTTTACCGGATGCGTGTTTGCCCACCGCTTCGAACACGTCTTGAATGGTCACGTCATGCCCTTCAAACCGACCCGGCATGATCGATCCGCCATAGAGCATGAGCGAGGGAACATTCAAGCGTGCCAGGGCCATCACGGTGCCGGGAATCGTCTTGTCGCAACCGGAGAGGGCTACGACCGCGTCGAAGAGATGTCCGCGCGCGACGAGTTCGATCGAGTCCGCAATGACTTCCCGACTGATGAGGGAGGCCTTCATCCCTTCGGTTCCCATGGAAATGCCATCGGAGACCGCAATCGTATTGTATTCGATCGGTGTGCCGCCGGCCGCGCGAATGCCGGCTTTGACCCGTTCCGATAAGCGGCGCAGATGATAATTGCAGGGCATCACTTCAATCCAGGTGTTGGCGACACCCACGAGCGGCCGTTCGAGATCCGCGTCGGTGAATCCCACGGCTTTCATCATCGCGCGCGCGGGCGCCCGTTCGGGGCCCTCCGTCAAATCGTGGCTCTTGTGCTTCGGATTCGAGATCATAAGAACTCCTTCTCGAAGAATCTGCCGTCTCTGACTCGTCACGTAAGCCGCAAACTTTCGCATAGAATGGAGCGGTGGGTCAATTGTGACGATGCATGCGCCGGCGTGATCTCTCTTTGTATCAGAGGCATGATGACGCCTGAAAAATGGCTACGGGCGCTATAGCCTTTATACAACAAGACCGCTTGAAGAAGGAGAGGGCAGCAGGCTGGTCAGGGCCCTATTGTCGACTGCTTCTGGTATTCATCTGAACGCGATGGCTGTGAAAGGGACGAAGAGGAGAGGAATGGGCCGGCTCGGGACGGGAGGGCATCCCGTCCCGAGCCGTGCGTGTCAATGTTTGTCTTTCTTCTCGTGCTTATGCGGCTCTTTTTCTTCGGTATCCACCACGTCTCCTGAGACGGCATCGATATGGAGTTCCATCACCTTGCCGTCGGCGCCGACCACTTCGACTTCCCAGACGGTTTTCCCTTGCTTCTTTTCCAACTGGGCTTCGACGACCGTTCCCTGCACCTTGGCAGTCGCGAACTTGACGGCTTGATCGATGGTGACCTTGGCATCCTTGATCAACTCGGCCATATGGCCTTCCTTCTCCTTACCCTTATCGCTCCATGCGGGACTCGCGACGAAGAGCAGTGATCCCATCAACAGAACCGGGACCAGGCACCGAGTTGTCATTGCGCACCTCCGTTCGGAAGTCCTACTGAGCTTTCTTCTCGCCATGGGGATTGGCCGGCGCCATTTTCTGATGAGGATCTCCTTGTCCCTTGCCTTTTTCGGATCCCATGCTCTTGTGCTGCTGCATGACCTTTTCGTGCTCGGCCTGTTCTTTGGCACGTTGCTCCGGCGTCAATAGGGCCAGCACATCCCTTCGCGTTTTAATGGAAGTCAGCCGCAGGGCGATCTGAATGTCTTCACTTTGCTTGAGCTTCGCCTCCATGGCCCCCATGTCGGATTTCTCATCCTCGATCAGAGCCTTGAGTTCCCGCTCGGCCACTTGAATGTCGGCCTCCATTTTGATTCTGGTCTTGTCGAGGGTGAGCTGCGTGTCCTTGAGCTTCACCACTTGATCGGGATTCAAGCCGATGTCTTTTTCATGCTTGAGCAGGTGACGGATGAGGTGGCCCGCGCCGCCGTGCATCATCATTTCCATCATTCCGGCGCCCATGCTATGGCCACCACGGCCATACCCATCGCCATGACCGGACTTGCCACCGTATCCCGCGCCGTGGCCTCCGTAACCTTTGTCAGGATCAGCCCAGGCCGGTGAGAGTATGAGTGCACAGGCCAAGAGCGACGTCCCCGCAACCATGGATTTCTTCAGCGTCATCGTTCCCTCCTCCTTAATAAGGAAACCGTTAGTGTGCTCGCGGACACCGTGATCCGATGGAAAAAGTTTAAGCATGAATCGTGTCAGTGTCCCGTCAAACGTCCGAACACCCCTTCATCCGCCCTGAGCGCATTCAGCATGAACTGAATGGCCAATGCGGCGAGAAGGAGACCCATCAACCGGGAGATGATTTTCTCGGCGATGGGATTCAACCATTTGGCGCCCGTCGCCCCGACCGCTAATATAATGTAACTTGCGAGCCCGACGAGTACAAGGCACGCCAACAGCACCCCCCGGTGCATGAGGGTCCTCGCCTGGGCTTCCAGCAGGATGACGGTCGAGATTGCGGCCGGTCCGGCCAACATCGGCACGGCCAGTGGCGTGATGGCGATGTCGTCCTTGCTCGTCCCCGCTGCGGTTTCTTCGGCGGTTTCCTGTACGGTCGATCGTTGCGCCCGCAGCATGTCGAGCGCGACCAGCAACAATACAATGCCGCCGGCGATTTGTACGGCCGGCAACGTGATCCCAAGCAGCTTGAAGATGGCTTGACCGAGGAACGCGAACCCGGTCAGAAAACCCACGACGACGAAGCAGGCCATACGGGCAGTGCGCAAGCGCTGCGGCACGGAGTCGCGCTGGGTCATCGCGAGGAAGGCGGGCACTGCGGCGATGGGATCAACGATAACGAAGAGAGAGCTGAAGGCGAACAATCCGTATTCGATCAGATCCATATCCGATGAGATGTGTGAGTCTGAGGTGACGTGTAACGCGCTTGCAGGATGGTCAAAAAGGCCGTCCAGCGAGGCCACAGCAAGCGAAGAGGTGAAACGTACTCCCTTTCGTCCGTTGAGCCTCTGAGTGCCGCGAGAACAAAGCTGGCGGACTTTTTCAGCATTCTGCTAGCCGCGCCGGGCGGCAACCAGGAGCTCGGCGCGGGGATCGATATGCGGGAGGCGCGCGAGTTGCTCATAGAGCGCGAGTTCTTCTTTGGAGATCGGAGACGGCATGACGATCTTCAACCGGAGAAACAAATCGCCGTACCCGCCTGAAGCGGTCGGCAGTCCTTTCCCTTTGAGGCGAAGCTTGGCGTCGGATTTGCTGCCGGAGGGAATCTTCACGCGGACAGGTTCGGTCAAGGTCGGCGCCATAACCTCGGCTCCGAGCGCAGCTTCCCAGGGCCAGATCGGAAGGGTGACGCTGAGGTCTGTTCCGTGCAGCCGAAACACTCCATTGCTCTTGATATGAGCTTTTAAATAGAGGTCGCCAGGCTTTCCGCCGTTGAAACCAGGCTGACCTTTGCCTGCCACGCGTATCCGGGTCCCTTCCTGCACGCCTGCAGGAATGCGGACCTCAATGGAGCGTTTCTCCAACTGAATACCCGAGCCCCCGCACACCACGCACGCACGACTACGTACCACCCCGGAGCCGCCGCACCCTTTGCACGCCACCCGCCCGGAGAGTTCCACACGCCGGGTGATGCCGCTGAATACTTCGGGGACGGAGAGTTCGACTTCGATCTCCAGGTCTTCTCCCTGTACGGCGAAGTATTCAAGATAGGAAGAGAACACGTCTG
>DAISKX010000344.1:0-4796 GCA_036820725.1 Nitrospiraceae bacterium | reverse complement strand
CGAACAGCCCATGTCCCGCGGCAATGTCCAAGACCTTTTTCGCGCCCGGCTGGGTTTGCCGCACAAAGAGGGCGATCTCCTCCGCCGGCTTGGCCATCATGGGGATCATCGATTTCGCAAATTCCACCCAGAGCGGATGTTCGGGCGCGACGGTGCCGGCTTCCCCGGCCACGGTGCCCCCCTTACGGACCGCGTCGGTGAGGTGCTGAAACGATTCGATGAACTTCGGAGCGTGCAGGAAACCCAAGACCGAGCCCATGTAGGCAGGGGACCGGCGGTCGAGAAACAGTGCAGAGTCCGGCGTGAGCTTGTACCGGCCTCCCTCTTTTATGATGAAACCCTGGACGGTCAGGTAGTCTGCCAAAATCCGCACACCCCGTTCCGCCGCGCCGCACCGTTGCGCCAGGGCGTCCATGGTGTCGTATCCGCCCCCGATGGCGGTGAAGAGGTCCAATTCGACGGCCGCCTTCAGCGCCTGTGACCGCTGATAGGCATTGGCTGTCTGAAAAAACAACTGGGGTGTCGGTGCTACGGCCTGATCCTGAGTCGGCATGAGTAAAGTCTCCTTCTTGGGCTCGGTGTGAGCGCAATGGGTCCAAGCTACTAATCGGAAGGGATAGAGTCAACTAGGCTGGGCTCGGATGAATCGGAAATGACCGCTGAGCAAAAAGGAAAGATGGCGCCTCCACATCCGAGACGTCAAAGGTAATCTGAAACTGGTGCATACACGGGAAGTAGTGAGACGGAAGCAGAGTCCGCGAGCGGAGGAAGCGGGGTAGACTTCAGTCCATGTTTTTCCAGCTCAACCCACAGTTCATACAACGCCTGGTAAATGTATTTGCACAACCAAAGATTCCAATCCAATTCACATAAAAGTTCTTTCCGCAACGGGGACATGAGTTCAGAAAGACAAACAACATGAAGCCAAGAAAGATGGGAAGCGCAAACCATCCCGCCAAATCAAATACGATCATAGGGAGCCCGATCTTGGTAAGAAGGCCCACGAGAAAGACAATTCCTATAGCACTCCACACCAGGCGATTTAGAAACCTGGCCCTTAAGAGCCATCGCCTCTGATAGTTCGTGAGCGGCGCCTTGCCGCCCCCCTGTTCCGGCAGCATTATTTCAAGCCTCGTGAATGAGAAAGGATTTGCATGGATGAGTCTCCGCACACAGACGAGAGAATCAAAGCTTTCCTTCTACTCGACTCACCTGGCCTTTGGGGGCAGAAGACAAAATGCGTTGTAGTTGAGACATCAACCGACGAAGGTCTTGCAACCGATTGGTCGGTGCCTCAAGCACAATGACAGCAATAGCGAATTGCGCCAGGGGTTGTTGAAAGGAGAGATTGCGGTCAACCGTGACGAAGACATCAAATTGGTCTTGCGCACGCCTGAGCAGATCGCCGTTCTGAACTCCCGCCCAGCCAGCTTGCGGAACCGTGACTACCTCGTGGCCCTGAATCTCTTTGGCCAATCGGCGGTCGATACACTCATCCAAAAGGATTCTCACGAAGCGATGGTGAGCATCCGGGCCTTTGCCTCTTCGAGAAAGGCAATCACTTGCTCACGGGAAACAGTCGGAAACCCGTCGAGAAAATCGTCGATGGTCTGGCCCCCTTCAAGATATTCAATGAGCGTCTGCACGGGCACCCGCGTGCCGCGAAAGACCGGCGTCCCGCCCAAAATGTCAGGGGTTGAAGTGATGAGGGGCTGTTGGGAGGTCGTCATGTGCGTTCCTTAAGATGAGCGAAATTCTAAGCCAGCAAGCGCGAGAAAAGCAATTTCCCCCGCCGCACCGTTGGCGATGGAATCGCGGTTTCATTTCTTTCAACCAAAACAAACGTATCGCGAACCGCCTAGTACCCTTTCTGGAATTGCGGAGGGACATCGGTTCTGGGAGGCGGCGGCGGAGGACTTGGACTAGAAGAGGGTCTGGACCCAGGATCTATCGTTTGCGAGTTCGAAAACCACAGAACAGCGAGGTTAGCGGACAGAAAGAAGGCAGAAGGAACACAACTCAGCAACGAGCGGTGCGTCAGGGACGATGGCTTTGCTTTTTGCGGCGGCGCGCACAGACCAGCCATTGTGGCGGAACAGACTGTTGCTTCAGAGAACTGTGGCTCTTTGGTTGGAATCTTGAGGTCGCGCGTGGATGAGGCGAAATGGCTGCTTACATCTTCTTAGCGGGATTGCCCGCCATAATCGCAAACTGTCTTATACACTCGGTCCGATTTGGTTTGGTAGGTAGTACAGGGCCGTCTGTTCTCATCCTTTGAATACCCGATCGGAGTCGCTGGAGTATGACCAAGAAGCTGACAGCTACTCATGTTCATGAAGACAGCCACGATGAAGAGAATCCAAGCCAGCATATCAACTCGTCTGTTCAGACGGAAATTGTTCCAGACTCAGGCCATCTACCTCAAAGAAACACCCTCACATGGGATCCTTAACCATAGGGCTCACGAGCTGCGCGAAGGGTCCAACAAAGACTCCCGACCTCTTTGAGCCCTCAATTGAACAATCCCAACATTATTACAAGGCACCAGTCTTGAACGAAGAGGACAGACAAGCTACTATCAACCCTCCTTTTCACTCGACGTCATTAACACTCCGAGGCCCAGTGGCAGACGGCCAGATTAGTCCCGCAGCCGCGACGCAAGGCATTCAGCTCCAACTGATAGCACCTTCCCGCCGTGCCTCCACTGTTGCGGTAGTCGAGCCAAAGGGGGTCGTATATACAAAACGTTGGGTGGTTGAACTCCTTCTTGATTTGAGCGGCTACTGCCAGGAGAAGAACCTGCTGGATGTCTTGGCAGTGGAACCAGCGGCTGGTGACGGTGCATTTCTTGGTCCGATGATCGAGCGCCTTGTGGAGTCCTGTCGAAGGCTTCATCGACCATTATCCGATTGTCAACACTCCTTAATCGCATATGAGCTGGATGAGAAGAGCGCCGCTCGTGCACGCACGCTTGCACAAAGCATCCTGGTAGAACGCGGCGTGAGTCGCCCCTTAGCCGAACGACTGGCCGAAACGTGGGTGGTAACCAAGGACTATCTGTTTGATGCCAGCAACAGAGAAGCGGATTTCATTCTCGGGAATCCTCCTTATGTACGGCTTGAGGATATTCCCGAAGAAACGGCCTCCGTCTATCGAAAAGCGTATCCGACGATGCGCGGGCGGGCTGATCTCTATGTGGCTTTTTTTGAAGCGGCGCTTCGCCGGCTGAGAACCGGCGGTGTCTGTGCTTTCATCTGTGCTGATCGTTGGATGCGCAACCAATACGGCGCGGAACTACGACAGCTCATTACCTCCGCGTATAGCGTTGAGGTGCTTCTGAGCATGCATAACGCCAACCCGTTTGATGACGAAGTCGACGCCTATCCGGCCATTACGGTCATTCGACACATGAAACAGGGGTCAGCCGTCGTGGCGAGTGCCGGTCCGGAAGCTGAATGCCTTCAACCAAGACAACTGGCAACGACACTCCAGGTACAGGATCGCGACATGCCGACTGGTCCGCCCCAGGGTATACGGATGGCACAAGTGAAAACATGGTTCAAGGGGACAGATCCTTGGCCTTGCCATTCGCCCGAGCAGTTGGCGCTCCTACGACAACTGGAAGACCGGTTTCATCTCCTGGAAATGAACGCCAAGGTAGGAATCGGCGTCGCCACCGGAAACGATAGCGTCTACATCACAAAGGATCACAGCTTGGTGGAATCTTCCCGCCTTCTGAAACTTGCCCTCGCGAAAGACATGGCGGGCGGGACACTTCAATGGTCCGGGCACTACCTTGTGAATCCATGGAACGACGACGGGCTTGTAGATTTGAGCGCGTACCCGAAACTAAAGGCCTATTACGAGCAACATGCTGCGGTCCTGAAAAAGCGCCACACTGCCGAGAAGAATATGAACGGGTGGTACAAAACTATCGACCGTGTTAACCATGGCCTTACCAACAAGCATAAACTCTATATCCCGGATATTAAGAACACTCTTGAGCCGGTATTGGATCAGGGCGAGACCTATCCACACCACAATCTGTATTTTGTCCAGTCGGATGAATGGGATCTTGAAGTACTTGGAGGCCTGCTCATGTCTGCCGTCGGGCAGTTTTTCGTAGAATCGTATGGGGTCCGCATGCGAGGCGGCTACTTACGATTTCAAGCGCAGTATCTGCGCCGAATTCGTGTTCCTGATCCAAGGACCTTGTCTACGGTGCAGACTCATGAACTGAGAAACGCCTTCCGTCAACGTGATCGACAGCGTGCAACTCAAGCGGCTTTGGAATTGTACGGGATCGACGGAAGTCTGATAGAGGCAGCTTTTGGACATTGACAAGAGACTGCAAGCCGCCATCCAAAGTTACTGGGACGCCAGAAGGAAAAATAAAGAAAAACAGGTCGAATCCGGAAGAATCGATGCGGGCACGCGAGGTGAGGTGACAGGAGGCACCCAGATGGGTGCACTGGAGGTTTTAGTCTCAGATATTCTCTGCGAAGCCGGGCTGAAGAAACTCGATGTACGCACGAGAACCGCGTTGGAACTACCAGGATACTTCAGGGCTACAAAAAAGTGGGACCTGATCGTCATCTCCAACGGCGCGCTGGTATTGGCAATGGAGCTTAAATCACAAGCCGGCAAATCGATCGGAAATAATGTCAACAACCGTTCCGAAGAAGCGGTAGGCAGTGCCAAAGATATTTGGACAGCATTCCGAGAAGGCCGCTTTGGTGATTCTCCTATTCCGTTTCTAGGGTACTTGACCCTCCCCTGATTTCATAGACACCTCC
>DAISKX010000343.1:0-4813 GCA_036820725.1 Nitrospiraceae bacterium | reverse complement strand
AAGCCGGTGATAGCCAGCAAGCCCAATCCGATCAAGAGCAACCCCGTTACGGCGCCCCCGCGAAACGCCACCGTCAACGCGGCATTCATCCCTTGATGCGCCGACTGCGCTGTCCGAACATTCGCCCTCACGGCGATGATCATCCCCACATACCCGGCCAGCGCCGAGGCGCCGGCGCCGATCAGAAAACCGACCGCGGTGAGCATTCCGAATTTGTCAGAGGCAAATCCTGCCACCCACAGCACGACAAAGAGGACTGCCGCCACGAGGCCGACGGTTCGATACTGTCGGTTCATGTACGCGCCAGCGCCTTCTTGAATCGCTTTTGCAATGTCCTGCATTTTCTGGTTGCCTGCGGGGAGCTTGAAGACCCACATGGCCAGATAGAGGCCATAGACAATGCCGGCGGCCGCTGCAATCAGAGCAAAGGTAACGATCGCTGAGTCACTCACAGTTCTTTCCTCCTGTTGGTGAGGGGCTTGTATGTCACACGGTTCCCCGTGGCTTCAACCCATCGAAAGTATATTTCCAAAGGGAAAAACCGCAGGGTGGTTCGAAATCAGAATTCTGCAGCTAGTTGCACGAAAAGTGGGCCATTTTATACAGGATGTCTTCCGAGGATCAAGATGAAACATGAGGCACAAGAGCCGACAACGCTGCTGGCGAATGAAGGCGAGAGAGAGTCCGATCATCAGGCTGATTACTCGAGGAGACCAGGCACGTCGACTGTGCGACCGATGACTCGGAATAACGAACGGTGATCATGGCCATTCGAAGGACGGTTGGAAGCGTGACGCGGCGCCTCGGAGAAGAAGAATCACGGCAGTTCACGCGAACGGATGCGTTTGCGCACCCTGCACAATCTTGCTATAGTGCGCGCGGAGGAGCGATATGGGGTTTGCGCCGGATTATATCGTTGTCGATGCACAAACGTTCAGCAAACAGAAGCTCGCGCTCGACAATCATGTGTACAAGAATTGCTCGGTCGATGACTGCGATATTTACTATAGCGGAGGGCCCTACGAACTCATCGATACTCACATCACGAATTCTCGCCTGATTCTCAACCAACCTGCCAAACACGTCTATTCGGCAATTCAAATCTTCAAAATGAAGTCGCCCGGTTCACGAATTATCGCCGAGTAGGAAGACATCATTCCTCGTAAAGGTCCACGACGCGAAGAATAATGAGCGTCACGTTTGTGGACGCCACCGAGAAAATGAGGCGGCAGTCTCTTGTGGTTCTCCAATGTGGGTTGTGAGAAAGAAATCGAGCGACCCTGACCAGCGACGCTTCACGAACTACGGTCAGCGTTACTTGTTGATCGGGATGTTCTCGCTGTACTTGACAATTTCGATCGACTGAAACACTGGGTCTTGCGCACCCTTACTCGATTCCGCTTCAATGCGCTGGAGAAACGCGGCGGGACCGGTGACGGGGGCATAACTCAAAGTCGCTTCGACGTCGAATGTCTTGGTGTCTTTAGGAGTGGGAAAATTGAAGGTCTCGATGCGTTTTTCCTCCGGCTTTAGGACTGTATCCTCCAGGACTTTGACCGCTTCGAAATCAAAGATTGTTTTCTGGTCCTTCGCATCGGCGTAGGTGCGGCCGTAAACACGCTTGTCGCTGAACACGCTTTTCAGATTTTTCCCCTTGATGTCCAGATTGAGGACCACGCTGGCCCATCCGGGGTGGGTGGTCGGCAGATTGTGCGGCACGAGGCTATGCACGGTCACCGTCACCGTGGTCTTGTCGCCTTCAATTTTGGTCAGGACGTCCAGTTTTGCGGCTTCCTGCCGCAGCTTTCCAATACGTCCCGGGAATGTGTGATTGGCTACCTTTCGCTTATTCTCTCCGTTGGCGGATTCGCCGACCTGCTCCGGCATATGACACGTCTGGCATTCCTTCCCGGACTTGATCGCCTTGCTCTGATCCCAGCTCCCCAATAAGTCGTTGCTCTTACCGAGATTCGCCGCCGTCGGCACCGATTGATGACAGTTCAGGCAGAGGTCGGATTTCCGAAAGAGATCAAGGTCCATCGATTGATGGGCCAGGTTCGCGGCGAAATCTTTATACGGTCCGTACATGGTTTTACTGCCGGCATCATATTTGGGCTCCGGTGGATGTTTGGTGCGATCCACCTGTTTAATCAGGTGGCATTGCACGCAGGCTACGCCGTCCAACGATGGCTCTCCGGACCGCGCCTGAGCCACGAACATCTCTGCCTGCTCGGGAAACTGCCGCACATGAGGCGCGTGGCATCGGAAACAGAGCGCCTTATCCTTCCCACCTGAAACCGTCACATATTGGTCGAGAGCGGCCCTGAATGTGGGGGTATGGATGGATCGTGATAAGGGAGAGGTTTCCCATTCCTCAAATACCCGCTCATGGCAGCGTTTGCATTTGCTCGAATGGGGGAACGCTTTATCGATCGCCACCTTGGGTTTCACATCTTGAGCCAATCCCTGCTGCACGTGGTAGGCACCGACAGCCAGGATGCAAAGAAATATGCCGATCATTCCCCATATGAATACGCGCCGATCAGGTATCACCGTTGAGTATTCTCCCCTCTCTCATTCTCATGCGGCTATGCATGCCCTGGACTGGGTCGCCTCAGAGCGACCTCACCCGGTAGGTCAATATGCGAGGTTGGACGTATTCGTCAATAATCTTTTTCGCCGTCGCTCGTTCTTGGTCGTTCGCCAACGTAGCAAAATATTTTTCTTTTAAAGAGCTTCCGGGATCCGGAATCAGTGCATAGGTGAGAACCACGTCGATATGGGCAGGGGTGCTCCCGGCAGGTATTGATTGAGTAAACGGAATACGACGGGTGACTCCGCCTTTGATGAACGGCTCCGGGATATCTCCACGCAAAATCTTGTCATACTGCAACCCGAATTGCTTCACCTCCTTGCCGAGCGTCTTCCCCTCCGCATCCTTGACCACAATCGTGACAAAAAACTGTTTTAAGACAGGATCACCATCGGGGAAACTGTGTGGGAGGCTGCCGACCTTGACCAGTACCGTCCCCTCGACCCCTGAGGCCGATTTCGTTGCATCGATATCAATACGGGGCATCCACTCAGCCTGTAAATTCCGGTTTTTCAGCAACGTGCCGGGGATGACCACTCCGCGGAACCAATGCCGTCCGATCGACCTGGTCATCGCACCGCGTTTAGAGGTGGAACTCCCGGTAGAGGGTTCCATATGGCAGTCCTGACAGACCGTGCCTTTTAGTATCTCCCCCGGCAACTCCTTCTGAGTGACGTCTTTCACTTTGTCAAAGTGACACGACGCACAGTAATTGGCTCCCTTGTAGATGTCAGACTGGGTGGCCGGATGGACGAGATTTTCTTCCGGGTCAGGATAAGGGCCATACAGCATTTCTCCCGGCTTCAGCTTGTATGTCGGAGGAGGATGCGTCGAGGTCCCCAGTCCATTAATGAGGTGGCATGACGCACACCCGATGCCCTCGATCTGAGGCTTACCCGCCAACACCTGTGACGTGATTTTATCCACATACTGCGGGAAGACGGTCACAGCCGGGGCATGGCATGACAAACACCGTTGCCGCTCCTCAGCCGTGGGGTTGGTTTGGATCCAGAGGCCCAGGACCGTGCGGAATACGGGCGATTCGAATGCAGTGCCGTGCAGCAACGCTGCATCTACACGACCAAACGTCTTCAGATCAGGTGTTTGCTCTCGTATCCCTTTCCATTCTTCATAGTGCCGATCGTGACACTGTTTGCAGTCTTCAGAGCGAATGAAAATTTTCTCAATTTCCGCGATCCAATCGGCTGCAGGCTGCCCATCAGACTTTTGTGCGATGGCACGCTCGTGGAACAGAGCATTCACGACCAGGAGAAGAGCCAGCACGGCCATGATGCCGAATTGTTTCACGAACACCGCAAGACGATTCACATGCGCTCCAGAAAACGATTAATCACGTTTGCACCCGACGAAATGGAAATTTACCCCCCAGCCAACCGGGTCTCCTGGATCCGCAGGTTCATAGGTCCCGACGGTAAAATTACATTCAGGCATGGCACGCTTGAGGGCTTTCCCGAAATCAATCATATTCCTGACTTCATGTTTGTCGATTTCCTTGATGACCGATCGAACCTTAATACCGGCGTAGTCAGCTCGGGAATTGCCGATCACTTCGAAGACCGCAACCCCCTCTGGTCTTTCCAACTTGAGTTCCCGTTGAATTTCACCATCCACTTCACCCACCGCAATACCGAACTCTTCTCCGAGGCCGACGGCTTCATCGACCGTCATACCCCCATCCTGCCCTGCGGCGAGAAGACTCTCCGGCCCAATGCATACATACCCGCTGAGAAGGACGCAGAACAATACAAAAAAAGCCCTTCCTGACGGGAGGGCTTTATTCGCTTCGTATCGGTGTATGATCGAAAAGACCTCCAACCCCTTTGCCTCACGCAGAACACGCCACCGTCTGCCGGACGTTGTCTTTCTCGGTCCTCATCCTATCAAGAACGACTACAGCTTTGTGACGGGATCAAGTGAAAGCTGAAACCAGGGAGCAATCGCTTTTTGACCGTTCCGTTCCTTATTCTCGCCGTTCCACACGGCAAAAGACACGGTTTGAATCCGTCCGGGAATCAGTTTAGCCTCGTTCTCCTGCTCTTCACTCGATAGCGGTCTCCGCATCACCACACGCCACATACCGTCCTTCCACGTCGCTCTTCCCTGCACACGCCCTTGCTTTTCCTTGGTCGTCAGCGTGCTGAACCCCCCGCCGATCAAGTCTTCCACCGAGGACGCCCGTCGCGGGATCACCTCAAACCT